>JAVBRS010000087.1:0-15241 GCA_031547715.1 Oscillospiraceae bacterium | reverse complement strand
GGGCCAGTGTGGGGTGCAGGCGCAAAACGGTGCGCACGTCGCCTTCTCCAACTTCCTCTTGGTCATAGGCATTGCAAAGCAGTGCCAAGGAAACCCTGTCTGCCCCAAGGGAGGGTTCAACTACATAGGGTATGTAGTGCTCGTTTGCCTCCTGGTCAAAATATTCAAGGCTCTTGCCGGAGTGGTTGCCGTGCTGGGTCAGGTCAAAATCGGTGCGGTCTGCAATGCCCCAAAGCTCACCCCAACCAAAGGGGAACAAAAATTCAATGTCTGTAGTTGCATTGGAATAATGTGAAAGTTCCGCCGCCTCATGGTCGCGAAGGCGAATATTTTCTTCAGCAATGCCAAGTGAAAGCAGGAACTGGTGGCAATAATCTTTCCAGTATTTAAACCACTGCAAATCCTCACCCGGCTTGCAGAAGAACTCAAGCTCCATCTGTTCAAACTCACGTATGCGGAATATGAAGTTGCCCGGGGTAATTTCATTGCGGAAGCTTTTGCCAACCTGGGCAACGCCAAATGGCAGTTTGCGGCGGGTGGTGCGCTGTATATTTGCAAAGTTTACAAAAATACCTTGGGCAGTTTCAGGGCGCAGGTAAATTTCACTCTTGCTGTCCTCGGTTACACCTTGGTAAGTTTTGTACATAAGGTTGAATTTGCGAATATCGGTGAAGTTTTTTGCACCGCAGTCAGGGCAGGCAATGCCGTTTTCTGCAATGTAAGCACTCATCTCTTCAAAGCTCCAGCCGGCAGGGTTTACGCCCGCCTCTTCAATAAGCTTATCGGCACGGTGGCGGGTTTTGCACTCTTTGCAGTCCATAAGCGGGTCTGAAAAGCCGCCTACGTGCCCACTTGCAACCCATACCTGCGGGTTCATTAAAATGGCACTGTCCAGCCCAACATTGTAAGGGCTTTCCTGTACAAATTTTTTCCACCAGGCGCGTTTCACATTGTTTTTAAACTCAACACCCAAAGGGCCATAGTCCCAAGAGTTGGCAAGGCCGCCATAAATTTCACTGCCGGGGAAAAGAAAGCCGCGGTTTTTACACAGGGCCACAATTTGGTCCATGGTTTTTTCATCGTTTCGCATTTGTGCATCTCCTTTTTTGGCGCATATGGTGTATACGCCTGCATTAAAGGTAATCATATAATTTTTAAGGGGCAGGTGTCAACAGGTTGCGCAGGTATCGCTATTTAATAAGCTGCCGTGCAACCTGCCAAAGTTTTGTGCGGTGCACAAAACTTAAAAAGAAACAGCAAGGCGAGAGTACTGTTATTTAATAAGCTGCCGTGCAACCTGCCAAAGTTTTGTGCGCCGCACAAAACTTAAAAAGAAACAGCAAGGCGAGGGTACTGTTATTTAATAAGCAGCATTACAAAGCAAATAGAGGTAATATGTGCACACAAATAAAAAATACAGAAACCTTTATAGCTTTATAGCATTGGAAAGTATGTAGCTGCACCTGCTTTAAATTTTAAAACAGCAGCTGCCAAGTTTAATATGCTATAATAAATTAACGTATCTCCAATTAACTTTGTAAGGAATAGAGCATGAACAACAATGAAAGACCACAATTGCGAGACCCTGCAATGATGCCGACATATGAGGTGCTGGAACAAATACTGAAAAACAGTTATACCGCATATGAAACACTTCAAAACAACTTGCCTGGTTTAGAGATAGAGCAGGAGTGGCAGTGGTACACCCCACACAAGGTGTGGTACGCAAAAGGGCAGCATTTTTTAAAAACACCAAGGGGCGCAAAAAAAGTTAAAAACCTTTACTGGCTGTATGTTTTTGACGGTTATTTCAGTGTGGCCGTTTGGTTTAAAGAAAAAAACCGCCAAGAAGTTTTAAATGCAGGTGTTAGCGAGGATACAAAAAGGCTGGCCCATAACGCCGAAACAATGGGGAAGCTGCCGACATTTCCTGTGGTGTTTGATATAACGGGCCCTGAATTGCCCACAGATATTTACACTTTGCTAAGCTGCAAAAAGAAGTTGGAGTGATAAGGCGGGCTTCTATATACTAGTTTGTTAAAAATAAAGCTGTGCCTTCGGCGCATGTGCATGCGGTGGCAGCTTTTGTGTTGAAAATGAAAACGCACAATAGAAAGAGGTATTTTTTAAAACTAAATGTTTAAACAAGTTAAATTACTACAAAAAGAATAGTTTTACAGGTGCTTTGCAGTTGACAGCGCTAAGCGGCCATAGTATAATGTTTGCTGCATAAAGCTATTGTGCAGGCAAGCGGCGAGGTGTGGCGCAGTTGGTAGCGCGCGTGGTTTGGGACCATGAGGCCGCAGGTTCGAACCCTGTCACCTCGACCATTTCGAATGATCATAAAGAAATGAACATTCCGCAGCTAGGGGTAACCGAAAGGTTGCTCCTAGTTTCGTTACGTAATGGCCGCTTTTTTATTTTGAATAACAGCTTTAGCAATGCAATGCGCCGGCTGTTATAACAACTGCTGTGCAAAGGCGGTTTACGCGCCGCCGCCAGGCAAACGCAGTTGCTTTTGCCTTACAGCGGCATGCATGTTTTTTAAAATTAATGTGCAGTATCGCACCGCTTTGCAGCGGAAAGTTCAGTACAAATGGCCGCGCTATTGAAGCGGCAAAGGTTTTTTTTATTTCCTTTGGGTATACTCAGGAAGAATGGAGATGTTTTTATGGAGTCTTACACGTTTATTTATCAAATAGCATTAATTTTGCTGGTTACAAAGCTTTTTGGAATGCTGACGAAAAGAATTGACATGCCACAGGTTGTAGGGGCGCTTATCGGCGGGCTTATTCTTGGGCCTGCAGTGCTGAACATTATACAAGATTCAACCTTTTTGAACCAGATTAGCGAGCTTGGCGTAATAGTGTTGATGTTTACAGCCGGCCTTGAAACCGATGTACCGGAACTGCGAAAATCAGGTAAAAAAGCCTTTTTTATTGCGCTGCTTGGTATAATTATTCCGCTTGCCGGCGGTTTTTTACTGGCCACGGCCTTTCACACCGGCCAAGGGCGTGAGGCTTTTTTGCAAAGCATGTTTATCGGGGTAATTCTCACGGCAACGTCTGTTAGCATAACCGTGGAAACTTTAAAAGAGATGGGCAAACTGTCAACTGAATCCGGTAACGCCATTCTTGGTGCAGCACTTATAGACGATGTGCTGGGCCTGATTGCCCTGACGATTATTACCAGCCTTGCAGACAAAAGTATAAACATTGCAATTACGCTTTTTAAAATAGTCGCCTTCTTTGGGTTAAGCCTTTTTGTGGGCATTATTTTGCATAAACTTATTGTTAAATGGATGGAGTACGAAACCCAACACCGCAAGCGCTTTGCCGTAATTTTGCTGGCTTTTTGTTTTCTATACGCCTATGTTGCAGAGCGCTATTTCGGCATTGCAGATATTACCGGCGCTTTTATAGCGGGGCTTATAATTTCAAATACAACACGTGCCACTTTTGTATCGTCACGCTGCGAAACGTTGTCTTTTATGCTGCTTTCACCTGTGTTTTTTGCAAGTGTAGGCTTAAAGGTAAACCTGGCGGGCCTTGACGGGCGTATTATTTTATTTGCAGTGCTGTTAATAATTGTGGCAGTGGTAACAAAAATTATAGGCTGCGGCGTTGCTGCAAAAATTTGCGGGTATTCAAACGGGCAGGCACTGCGTATTGGTGTAGGTATGATCACCCGTGGTGAAGTGGCGCTTATTGTTGCAGACAAGGGCATTGCCTCCGGCTTAATGCTTGCAGAGTTTATGGGCCCAGTTATTTTAATGGTGGTTGCCACAACCGTTGTAACCCCTATTCTTCTGCGTGTTGTTTACAAAAAGCCGCTGCCAGAGGAAGAGAAAATTGCCCAGAGCGGCCTTGTGGAAAGTTACGAAGAAGTGCGTGACCTTGAGCTTGCCACAGGCAATATTCTTGATTTGCACTATAAATTACAAGGCAAAACGGCGGTGCAAAGCAAAACAGATGCAGCAGAAAAACAAGATGGCAGTACACAAAACACCCCGCCTGCGGCAGGTGAATAAACAGGCCAAATAAATGGTTTCAATTAAATTTCAATATTTCATTTAAAGCTGAAGCTCGCCTGAAACAGGCGGGCTTCAGCTTTTGGCTACCGCCGTAAAAACAAAAGTACAGGCATTTTGAAATGGAAATATGTCATGGTATTTAATATTAGGCGTTTATTTGCATGCGTTTTTTAAGTATAAGTTTAAGCGGGAGCTGTGGCTATTAATTTTTTGTTATGTAAATAAATTGCGTACATGGTGTATAATAAAATAAAATTGCAAAGTAGAGGTTGCCCATTTTAAAGCCCCCGCCTGTTACAGGCGCAGGGGGGCAGTGTGGTGTTTGCGGCGTATGGTAATTTGTGCAGGGCTTGCATGTATTGCTTACAGCTGCACCATTCGGCACTGGCTTACCGTGCATGGCATTGCCCGGTTTTGGGTTCAATGCCCCACGCCTGCCGCCGGTGTGGTGTGCAGTGCGGTGGCATTTGGCGCTGCACTGCAAATAGCAGCCTGCCAATGGCGTTTGGTACTTAGCAAACGGCAGTTGAAGTTTTTTATAGTTTTAAAGCGTTGTGGTGGTAGCAGCACACGGCAACATTAAGCAATAAGAAGAAGTGATATTGAAAGAAGGATTATAGCAATGAAAATAAGTAAAAGAATATTGAGTGGGTTTATAGTAGCCGGTATGGTATTTTCTTTATCTGCCTGCGGCGGGCAAGGGGCGGCAAGCAGCCACTCTGACACCGGGGGCGCACAAGGCGGCCCCATTGCCGAAGCAACTGCAGTAGAGCAAGTTACTATGGGTGCCAATGGCTTTGCGTTTGAGTTTTCTTCAAAACTTTTGGAAGGTACAAATGAGGATGAGAACTTTGTGTGCAGCCCTTACTCTGTTTACCTGCCGCTGGCAGCCCTTTTAAACGCCACCGATGAAGCAAACCTGCCGGCGCTGCAAGGTGCCCTTGGAGCAACCGGCCTTACGGCGGAAGAAGTTAATGCAGCTGTAAAAAGCTTACTTTACACATTGCATAAAGGCCAGGAGCGGGAATTTGAATCGGAGTTTCACCAGCCGATGAAGGTTGCAAATGCAATTTTTGTAAGTGAAGACTACACTTTGAAGCCCAGTTTTGCAGAAGTGTTTGCCGACTTTTATAATGGGCAGGCAACGCAGGTGAATTTTTTGAACGGCGAAGCGGTTGAAAAGGTGAACCTGTGGGCGGCAGAGGCAACAGATGGCCTGGTGACAGATGTTGTAGACAGTTTTGATGAAGACACGGTGGCGGCAATTGTTAATGCAATATATTTTGCAGATAATTGGGCCTGGGGATTTAACCCTGAGGATACCCACGAAGCAACATTTACCACCCCAACCGGCCAAGTTGCTGCAAACTTTATGCTGCGCAGCGGCGATGCGCAGCCCTATTATGAAGACGACGAACTGCAAGCGGTTAACCTGCGTTTCAAAACCGGCGGTGGTATGTTAATTCTTCTTCCAAAGGCGGGCACAGCGGCAGAGCTGTTGAAGGGAATGACAGCAGAGCGTTTTTTAGAGATACAAAACGGCATGGCAGGTGCCACCGGCACTCTGCTTTTGCCGAAATTTGAAATTGAAAGCAGCACAATGAATTTAAAAACCGCACTTGAAGCTTTGGGTGTGCCGCTGTTTAATGCGGCAACGTGCCCGCTTACCGGCGGCCTTTTGGCAGAGGAGGTAGAGGTATACCTTTCAGCTGCAGTGCAAAAAGCAACCATAATAGTGGATGAAACAGGCACAACCGCCGCTGCAGTAACCGTTATAACAGCAGCAACGACCGCCATGCCGCAGCCTACAGCGCCATTTGAAATGAACTGCAATAAACCGTTTGTGTTTATATTGTATGACAACACCTATATTGCAGGCCCGCAGGTACTATTCACAGGCGTTGTAAACCGGCCTTGAATATAAAGCGGCAGATATTTTAAAAGCATTATGGTTTAAACATTAACAACGCCGCCAGCTTTGCTACCGGCGGCACACGGTGCACCACAAATGCGTAAAACGCACTTAAGCGGGGCTTTTTACTATTGAGGTGTGATAAAGATATTTGCAGGGGAATACAAGCAATGCAAAAAAATGGGGGTACTGTTTTTTAAAACAGTACCCCCATTTTGTGTAGTATTCAAACACCCCAGAACAGAAAGTGGCCGATGAACGGAGGGCGAAAGGTATAAGCGCAGGAACGGCAAACCCCGCCCTGTAAAAATGGGCGGCGGGCAATTGCCTTTAACCTCTAAAGTAAAACAGTATAGCACACACCATGGGCAGGGTATACATAGTTAGTGCCCTTGTTAATGAGGCGTTTCCAACTTGTTGATACAGCCGGGTCAGAATATGCTTCGGCAAAATTATATTGAGGAAGGTCGCCAACAAAAGCAATTTTGTTATCAAGCACCAAACTTATGCTATCCTCCGAATGCCCCGGAGTGGGTACAATTTCACCAGCGAGGCCGAGTGGGCCGAGTAAGGCCCTGCTTTGCTCAGAAGTGATAACCATGCTGTTTTTTTGTGTTATTGCCTGAAAAAATTTGCTGTGCTTACTATCAAAAAATTTATTTATTTTATTGGGGCCATCAGCTTGTGCTTCGTGAAGCAGCAAAGTAACACCCTTCTTTTTTAACAGCTCTGCAATACCGCAATGGTCCATATGAAAATGCGAAACAAGCAGATAAACAATATTCTCAATTACAATGCCGCTGTCTGCCAATGCCTTTGAGAACACCGGGTAGGAATCGGGCCATCCGGCGTCAAAGAGTATCCATTTTTCTGTTCCTTGTATCAGATAACTTACAGCATGTTTATGTTGTACTTTAACCACACGCATCGCTAATTCTTGCCCCCCATAAGCCTAAGTATTGCTTTAGTGAATAGATTATATCCTGTTTCATATCTTCAAAACAACCAAAAGGTGAATAACCAATTAAACTTATTTTGGCGGAAAACTAAGCGTTTTAATGAGCCTTTATTGATTACTTTATTAACTACTGGCTATGTTAAATTTTCAAAAAAATGAGCTGCAAAATATATAACTTTCAAAATTCAAGAATTTTTTGCATTACAATAAGTACCAGCAGTGAAATACAGGTGCACCGTGTTGAATACCGTGTCACCATTACCGCGGAAGACATACCATCACCAATTGAATACAAACCTACGTCGTTTATTAGGGGCAGCAAAGCTTACATCAATGCGCATGGCACTCCGAGAACCAATGTTGTAACCTACCGTCTCTTTCAAGTAAAAAAGCAGGGACGAAGCACAGCATTGATGCTTCTTCCCTGCTTTTATGCAGCCCACCGTATACAGTAAGGCGTTAAACCTCATATTTAATCTGCAAGCTTCAGGCCATGGCGCTTGGCAAACAGCTCGGGGTTGGTGGCATGCCGCAGTGCAGTTTCCGGGGTTATGGTACCCGCTTGCATAAGGTTTGCAAGGCTTGTGTCCATGCCAATCATATCGGTGGCGGCACCGGTGCCGATAACGGAATCTATCTGGTGTACCTTTGCCTCGCGAATCATGTTTCTGATGGCGCCGTTCATTATCATAAGCTCAAAAGCGGGGGCAAGTTGCCCGCTTACTGTGGGTACCAGCTGCTGGCTTACAACAGCCTGCAGCACCATTGCCAGCTGTGTGGCAATTTGGCGTTGCTGGTTGGGCGGAAAAACGTCAATAATTCTGTCTACGGTGTTGGCGGCACCTATTGTATGAAGGGTTGATATGACCAAATGCCCTGTTTCTGCCGCCGTCATGGCAATGTTAATTGTCTCGTAGTCGCGCATTTCACCAAGTAAAATAACGTCCGGTGCCTGCCGCAAAGAGGCTTTGAGGGCGGTGGCATAACTGTTTGTGTCTGAGGGGACTTCACGCTGGCTTACAATACTTTTTTTGTGGCTGTGTAGATATTCCAGAGGGTCTTCCAGCGTTATTATATGCCCCGCCCGTGAAGCATTTATGCGGTCTATCATGCAGGCAAGGGTGGTGCTTTTGCCGCTGCCGGCAGGCCCGGTTACAAGAACAAGGCCCTTTGTAAGTTCGCTGAGCTTCAGTATATTTTCCGGTATGCCAAGCTCAACCGGTGAGGGCAGGTTAAAGGCAACTACACGTATAACTGCGGCAATGCTGCCACGCTGCCGGTAGGTTGATACGCGAAAGCGGGAAAGGCCGGTTATGGCAAAACTGAAGTCGTCGTCACCGCTATCCATATTAGCGAAAGGGCGGCCCCCGGCTAAAGTGTATATTTCTTTAATAAGTTCCGTGGCGGCCGGCGGCAGAATACGTTCATCGTTGTAGGGTTGCAGAATGCCCTTTACCTTAAGGGTTATTGGCAAACCTGCAACAATAAAAATATCAGAGGTGGCAAGTGCCACCGCATCTGTCAATATGTCAATTAAGCTTTTATTCATAAAAACTGCTCTTTCCGGCTAATGCCTTTATAAACTTTTTATGGCTGCCAAACAGGCAGGTTTTCGTCTGGCACCCACGGGGCGGTGTTAACCGTTTGCCAGCGCAAAATGCTGTAACGCGGGCTGTTTCCGCTAAGGGTAATTTGCAGGCGCACCTGTATCTCTTTCGCGGCGTTAATTTGCACGGTATAACTGGCAAAAAGCGTGTTGCCCGGGCCACGGTCAAGTGTGCATTGCTCCGGCAGGGCGGCAAGGGTATTGTAAGCGCTGGCAACATAAGCCGCCTCATCTTCACCAAGGGCGGCAGCTGCACATGGGCGCAAAACAAAATCCAGCTGTTCAAGGCGGCGTACTGCCTCAGTTTCGGCGTTATAGTACTCGGTAGTGGTTGAGGTTGCCGTGACAGCCAGTTTATAATCCGCCCCGGCGGTGGCAAGGCTTAAAGTAGCAAAAGTTATGAGGCAAAGCAACACAAAAATAACCAGTATGCTGCTGGTGCCAATGCTAATGCCTGAAGTTTTTTTCATATATTTTCCTGCCTTTGCGTAAAGTTGTGCGCTGTGGGCCGGCTAGGCGGTATGTTCCAGCGGGGGGTTATAAACGGCCTGGGTAAATTCGAACAAAAGCGGGCCGCCTTGCTCAACCGCTGTAATGTAAATGCTGGTAAGGCCAATGGCCTCAACCTGGTGGGTTATGGTTAGAATATAAAAGGCGCCGCTTTCTTCACAGGGGGTAAAAGTGTTGTTATAGTAAAGCGTTAATGTATCTTCCGGCACACTGCTTGCACCCAAATAATTAAGCACGGCGTCAAAATCTCCGCCGGTGGCGGTGTATATTTCAGCGCAGCTTTCCATCTGCAGCATGGCTGTGTCCATAGCGGCAGAGCGGCGGCTTAGCAGTTGCGCCCTGGCAAAAAGCTGAATGCATATTGCGCTTGCAAACGCAAAGAACAAAATGGCAATAATAAGCTCAATTAAAAACAATGCTGTTTTTGAGCGTGTGTACTTCATTGTGCAACCTGACCTTTCCATTTTAATGGCGTTTAAGTTGGGGTTAAGCGGCGTGAACGTAAATGCATAATGAATGTTCAGACCCGTCTTCTCCAACGGTGGTTACGGTGAAAAGGTTGTTATCTTCCTCAATGTAAAAACCGCCAAGGGCCAAAACCGCCTGGCCAAGCTCAGGCTGCAAAGGGGTGTTCTCGGTTGCCAGCAACTCGGTTAAATAGCCGTTGTAATAGTAAATGTATGTTTGCAAAGTAACACCGGAATGTTGCTGGGTAATAACCAGGGCTGGCAGGCCTGCAATATCGCCAACTTCAGCAGCGCCCTCATTGTCGTTCTGGCGCAATTTTTCCGCAATATAGCTCAAAGATGTGCGGCTGGCAAATGTGCGCTCCATGGTGTTTACCGTGCCGCGGTAAACGTTCGCCCCAATCATAACAACCAGCAAAGAGGTAGCGGCGAAAACAAAAAAAAGTGCAAGTGAAAACAAAAGGTCAAAAACATGCTTTCTAGCTTTGCCCATTGCCTGTACCCCCTATTTCCACCACGGTTATCTCCGGCATAATGTTCCTTGCGAAGCAGCGGTAGTCAACAAAGTAGCGCTCTTCTCTGTAGGAAAGGCCGTAATGCTCTTTCAAATAATTCAGGCTTTGGGGGTACACCCCTTCCAGCGCATAGCAATGCACGCTGCTGCGGGCAATTGTTTGGGCAAGGGTGGCAGCTTCATTGCCACTGGTTGCCCCTGAAAGCGAGTTGATACCAAGTATAAAAGCCACGCCGGCGCAAACAAAACTAAGCACCGGCCAAAGCAAGGCACTGCGCATGCGTTTTTTAGGTTGAGATTTTGAAAAACGGTTCATGGTAAAGCTCCTTTAAAGGCTTTGCAGGTTAACCTATGCTGGCCATTACGCCCATTAGCGGCAGCATAACGCTTAGTAGTATCATGCCAACCAATACCGAGAGAACGGCAACCAATGTCGGCTCCAGCACGGCAATAATGCCTGAGAGCATAACGTCAACTTCATCTTCGTAGCGCAGGGCAATTTTGCCCATAACTTCATCTATTGCGCCGGTTTTAAAACCTACTGCAACCATGCGGGCGTACACGCCGGTAAAAATTTCCGTTTGGGCTAACGCCTCGGCAAGTGCCATGCCCTCGCCTGTCAGTTTGCGGCATTCTGCAACTTTTTCAGCCAGGGGTTGGCCGGCAACCAGCGCCTCAACAGTTTCAAGGGCCTGGTCTGCATTCAGGCCGCTTTTTAACATTAATGCCATGCCGGAGGCAAAGCGCCCGGCGGCTATTTTTTCATTTAATTTGCGGGTAAAAACAATGTTGTTTCCAAGTTTTTCAAGGGTGGCACGGCCGCCTGCAGTTGTGCGCATAACAAAAAATGCCACAACCAAAACAGCAACCAGGCCAATTAACCAAATGGAAATGCTGCCGAGCAAGCTGCCGAAGTTTAATAGCGATGCAGCCACGCCGGTCATTTCCGCACCAAGCTGCGTGTACACCCTGTTGAAAATAGGGAGCACTTTTACTACCAAAACACCCACGACAAGCAGCATCATGGCAACCATAACCAATGGGTAGGTAACGGCGCTGCGTATGCTTTTTGAAATGGCATCTTCACGCTCGTAATAATTTGATAAAGCGTCCAAGCATTCGTCCAGCCTGCCGGAGGCCTCACCTACGCGGGCCATGTTTACAACATAGCCGGGAAACATGTTTGAATCTTGCAATGCCTCGGTGAAGGTTCCGCCCAAAAGGGTGTGCTGATGCATTGTTTCAATAACATCGCGCACCTCACCCGCAGGCAGGTCATCTCCAATAATTGAAAGTGCCTCTGCAACGGTTACACCACTTTTTAAAAGCATTGCAATTTGGCTGCAAAAGCTGGCAATTTCCAGTTTTTCAAACTTTGCGGGCTCAAGTGTTTTCGCCATAATGTACACTCCTACTGCTTAATAAATTTGCTGTTAATATTCATATTTTATTTGGTAATTTGCCGTGTCTGCAATGTAATCTGTTATCCATTGGGCCTGGTCAGCATTGTCGGCAAAGGTTGGGTCCATAAGCTTCCATTCATTGCCGTCAAAGTAAATTATGTTGTTAATCCAGCCTGTCCCTTCAACATAAACGCTAACCCATGCATGGTATATGCCCCCGGAGTAACCCACCTGCAGTTTAGTGGGTATATTTTGGGTGCGCAGCATGGTGGCCATTATGGCGGCGTAGTCAAAACATATGCCGGTGCCGCTGTCCACAATTGCATCCACATTCGGCAGGTAGCCGCTTTGCACGGTTGAAGCCTTGTAGTGGTCGTAAACAAGGTTTTCAATTACCCAATTATACACGTTGGTAACAACTTCAAGGTCGGTGTAACATTCCTTTGCAAGGTCTTCACCAACGGCTATTGTATTTGTGCTTGTATTGTAGTTTACATATTGGCTTGGGCGCAAAAACGGTTCCGTGCCGCTGGATAAATTTGCCGTAAAACTATCATATAAAATAGGGGAATAATTGTTGTCGTACACATTTTCATAAACGCCTATGTTGTAGGTGCCGCTGCCGGCAGTAAGGGGGAAGGCCTCATAAAAAGTGTTTAAATTATACGTATAGGTTGTGCCGTTAGGCCCGGTTATTTGAAATTTGACTTTACTGCTGGCACCGGTGTATATAGCCATAACATAGCCGTCAGCGGCGTTTGAAACATCTACAGTAACAAGCGCGTTTGCACATACCGCCGTACCGGGGGCGCTTGGCATAAGCACCACAGGTGTGCTTACACGAAAAGGCTCTGGCGGTGGCTGGGAAGTGGCAGGTACAGATGCAGAGCTAAGTGCACTGCTTGAGGATGTGCCGCTTTGGGGGGGTAAAGTACCACCGCTGCCGCCACAGCCTGCAAACATACCGCAAAGCGTGGCAAAAGCAAACAAAGCGCAGCACAGCCGCTTATTTAATGCCATGCACAGCAAAAAAACACCACCTTTAAAAAGTAAAACAATGTGAAGTGCAGAAAAGCTAAAACAGCCAAACTTAATAGGGCAATGGAAAATGAAATAAAAAGTTTTAAATAAAAAAATAGTTTTAAAATAAGCATAGGGTGCAGAACAATAAATGTCAAAACAATTTAATTATTTATATTATTCTACATAATACCATTATTTTTGATATTTTCAACATTTAATTAAGCAAAGCTTAAATTGCCATAATTGCCAAATTGCGCTAGCTAAATATTGCCTGTGGCAAGCGCCAACTTTAAAATGGCGGTTATTTTAAAACAGCTTGTACATGGGCGCAGCCTGCAAGGGCAAGCAAAAGGCGCTGCAAAGCTGCAGCGCCGCCGTTGCGTATATCAATATAAAATGAAAAATAAAACAGGGCAATTATGCGATGCTGCAATATACCCCAGTTTTAAAGCAAGCGGCAACCGGAGTTTAGTTTTTTGGTAAACTGCTAAACTCTTCCGGCACCTCACCATCTTGTATGGCAACCAACATGCAGGTTGCCACCCAACGCTTGCGGGTGCTGTTGAAGTCACAACTGGTCAAAGAAAGCAAGCTTTCTTCAGTGCAGCGCAACAAATCCCAGTCGTCCTGGTCAACCATTGTCAGCTCCATAAAACGGTAGGTGTAAATTTTACCGCGGAAGTAAAGGAAGACAAGGTCCTCCGGCTGCAGTTTATCTAAATTGTAAAACTCTGCACCGTAAACGCCCCGGTGGGCTGCAATTGCAACGTTGGGGTTGCCGTAACCCGGCAGCGGAGAGTACTCATAAAGCCCCGGGCCAAGGCGCAACATCTCTTCTCCTATGCCGTCTTGAATGTAATAGGCAATATCTATACGTGGGATAACCAAAAGCATCTCACCGCTAACATAACCTTGGCGCGCTTCGTCTTGTACCAGCACACCAACAGGGTATTGAATAATCTCTTCACCTTCGGTTTGCGGGGCTTCAACCATAGAGCCTGAGTTGCTGCTGGCGCCCATGAAAAAACCTTGTATCATACGGTAGTATTGCAAAAGCTCGTGGTTAAAACCTGCATAGCCAATAAGCGCAATGCCCAAAACAATGGCGCCGGTTGAAAGGTAGCTTACAAGCCCTTTCTTCTTCTTCTTTTTCTTTGGGGTTTTGGCAACAGGCTCTTGCTTTTGGGCACTTTGCGCCGCAGGCTCTTCGCCGCTATTCTCATTGGCACCTTGCGCCGCGGGCTTTTTTTCAAGTGGTTGCTTTTGCACCTGGGCAAATTTACCTGCCGTTTGCTTTGCGCCGGCGGTATCCGGCAATGTTTTGCCGGTCAATGCCGCCGTTTCTTTCTGGGCATCAGTTTCCCTGTCGGTCAGGCGTTCACCTGGCGCCGGGTTAACAGCTACAGGCATATGCTGCGGTGCAGCGCCGGCCTTAACTACTTTTTTTATTAAAGGCTTTAAAGGTTCGGGCCTCTGCTGGGCATTCTCTTTCGCAGCAAGTGCCAGAGCATCTAAATCAATTTCCTCCGGCCTGTGCAGTACAGGGGTTTCATGTATTATTTCAACCGGCAATGTGGCGGGGGCAATTTCTTTATCAACGGTAGCCAAAGCTGCCTTGCGCACACTGGGCAAAGGGTTTATTGTTTGTTTTGGGGCAAGCGGCTCTATGGGGGCTGCCGCAGGGTGGGGGGCTATTAAATGGCCGCTCAATTTAACGGCTGTTAAATCGTCGGCGTTTTCGTCAGGTAGCAGGTCTACATTTTCAAGCCGGTTTGCTGCTTTGGGCATACGGCGTTTTATGGGGGCTACTTTTGCAATGGCCGGGCTGGCAGCGGGCCCTATATGTGCTGGGGCGGCTGTTTGCGGCACAGTGTAGGCGGCAGCTTCTTGTGCGCTGCTTTTTTTGGCAACGGGGCGAAGAAGCTGTTTTGGCGGTGTTGGTGCATTTTGTTCAGCGTGCACCGGTACAGCAGGTGCCGCCCCGCCAAGCGGTTTTTGTTTTATAATGGGGTGCAGCACTGGTTTTTCAACAGGTGATGCAACTGCCGCAGCTTTTTCAGCGGTAAGCTTTTTTATTGCAGGGCGGCCGGGTACAGCAGGTGTTTCTGCCGGCCCGGCGGGCATTGGTGCACCTTGCGGCCCGGGCCCTTGTGTGTAAATGCTTTGCACTGTAGGGTTGCCAAGCGCCGGCGTTTCTCGCTGAACGGCCGCAGATTGCGCCGCAGGGTTTGCTTTTTTGTGTACAACAAAACGCCGCGGTAAAGCGGTATTGCTGGAAGGTTGCCTTTGGGAAGGCGTAACATTCTTCAAATTTTTCGGTTCTTCGTTTTCAGGCAAATCTTTTAATAACTGCCTTAAATATTCATCAAAATTTTCCATAACCAACTCCGGACTATAAATTAGCACAGGCGTGCAGAATGACAAGCTTTTTAAAATTAACTTGTAATAACGGATATTACATAATTTTACAATATTTCTATTTTACAATAAAAAACCGTTTTAACGCAATAAAATTTTTACAGGCCGTGTAAAAATATGTTTATTATAGTTTTGTTAACTAAAAATATTATTAAGAACAAACCCTATTTTTGGAATGAAAGGGCTAAAATGTAAAAAGCTGTAAAAAAGTTTGTAAAAGGTATTGCAAAGGGGTAGAAAGGTTGATAGAATATTGGTACAAAAAGCTATTGACTTTTCACAGATGCCCCGTTTGTATTCTTTGAAGGGGACGCACCTTCTGTGAAGCTGCAAGGGCGGTTACTTGCCATAATAATAGGTAACCGTGGGCAGAATGTCAAACTTTTGTTGGCGTATG
>JAVBRS010000175.1:0-2866 GCA_031547715.1 Oscillospiraceae bacterium | reverse complement strand
AATTTCAAAAGGCTTCTACGCAAAACCCGTTATGGTTGCCGCCTACTGCGCATACATGGCGCTAGTGTTTGCCATTGCCTTTTTTATGGAATGGTACCAGTTTAACAAAAACGGCGGCAGCCCTGCCATCTTCGCTTTGCAAAAAGCAAGGCCGGCGGTGCGCTGGGCTTGTTATTATACTTTAATTTTATTTGTTTTGGTGGGCTTTATACTGCAAAGCGGCGGTTTTGGCAGCATGGGCATGGCCTACCAGGGCTTTTAAGGGGGGCGCTGTGAAAAAGTTTTTTGCAAAACTTGCATTGGCATTTTTGCCGGTTGTGGCGTACCTTTGCTTTTTTGTAGCCTTCGAGCCTAACAATTATTTCGGCCTTCACCCGGTGAGCGAAAATACAAGTTCAATTATTTCAAAACTGCGCACTTTTCAGCGCACCGGCGGCACCGCCATAATTTTAGGAGACTCACGCCTTGCCCAGTTTGACCCCGCCATTGTTGAAGATGCCGCCGGTGAAAGTTTTATTAACCTTGCTTTTGGCGGCGCCAGCTTGGAAGAGAGCATTGATTTATTCTACTACGCCGTGGGTGAAAACCCTGAAATAAACAGGGTGGTGCTCGGCCTTTCCTTTTACACATTAAATACAAATTATGGCTCTGCAAGCCGTACTGCAACAATTAAAACCCAACTACAAAACCCGCTGGCGTATATTTTTAACCTTGAGTACAACATTAACACCATGCAAAACTTTGTTTATATTTTGCAGGGTGTGCAAACCGGTGCCGGCGGTGAAACGGCTGTTTGGGCGCCTGAAGACTACCTTGACAGCGCAACCGGGGCCCCATTGCCATACAGGGCGAACTTAATACGTTATGCGGCCAGCCTTTATGGCAACTGCGCTGCCCCCGGCACACTTGCAGGCGCCGAAACGGAGACACAGCTTGCAGCTGCCATGTTGGCATGCACAGCGCAAAACAGCAAATACCTTGTGAACCAAGACCAGCTTTTACGCCTTTTGGAGATGGCGCAATACTGCGAAGATAACAGCATTGCGCTTACCATTGTGTTGCCGCCAATGCACCCCAGCGTAAAAATGCTGGTGTGTGACCCACTTGGCATAACCGGGGCTATTGAACAGGTACTTTTACAGCTGCATGCCGCCGAGGGCGGGTATGTGCAGGTGCTTGATTACGAATGGGGCGAGGCCACCTGGCTACCCCCCGGTGAAGATACCGATGCGTATTTTTATGACGGCTTCCACATTGACACCGAGCACGGCTTGCAAAGTTTTACTAAAACCCTGTTTGCCATGGCGGTAAACGGAATACAGGGGGTAAACCATGGCGCTTGATTTTTTACTTTTGTACGAGCACCCTGTGCGGGAATATGAAAGCCTTGTGCTTTTAAAGCTGGAGCTTGAGCGGCGCGGGTACACCGCTGCCATACAGCAGCTGCTTGCGCCAAAACGCTTAAGCCGCTTTTTGTTTAATAAACCCGAAGTTTTAGTTGCAAGCTGCATGTACGACAACGAGGCGATTAACAGCCATGTGTACAACAACATTGGCAAATGCAACAAGGTTGTAAACCTGCACTGGGAACAGATGCTTTCAGACACGCAGGAGGAAGAACCCTGGTTTAACTTTGCTGGCAACGCAAAGCTTTGCACCCAAACTTGCTGGGGGCAAAAAACCAGCCGGCGGCTTGTTGCCCACGGAATGAAAGAGGAAAACTGCCCTGTTACCGGCGCAATTATGATGGATTTTTTGCGGGAGGAATTTAAGGGATATTACAAAACTAAAACCGAGCTGTGCGAAGAGTTTGGCCTTGATAAAGATAAGCAGCTGCTGCTGTATATTTCCAGCTTCGGCTATGCTTCAATGCAAAAAGATGAAATTGACGAGCTTTCCTCTATGGCGGGCGTTGACTTTACCGAGTTTGCCGCTGTAAACCGCACTTCAATGGCCGAAACGCTAAACTGGTTTCGCCGCTGGCTTGCCGCCCACCCGGACGTGGAGCTTATATACCGGCGCCACCCCTCAGAGTGGGCGAGCGCTGAACTTGCCGCCATGGAAAAGGAATTCGCAAACTTCCATGTAATATTTGCAGGCAGCGTGAAAGAGTGGATTTGTGCTGCCGACAAAATTTTTATATGGATGAGCACCGCCATTGCGGAAGTTTATTTTGCGGGCAAAAGCTGCCATATTCTACGCCCAAAAGAAATACCGCACCAGTTTGACCCGGTTATTTATAAAGGCGCCCTGTACGTTGAAAACTACCCGGCTTTTGAAGCGGCTGCGGGGGGGCAAAACACACCGTTCCCCATAGAGGAAGAGGTGGTGGAAGGCTATTTTTCAAGCACAGATAAGGCCGCCTACCTGCGCTGCGCCGACCTGCTTGAGGACGTTTACAAAAACCCGCCGAGAGACCGCCCCTTTGGCCCCGGGTTTAAAGCGCACTTTAACCTTTTGAAATTTTTTGCGCTTTGGGGCGTTAACTTCATGTATATGCTGAAAATGCGCCCCGAAAAATGGTTTTTCTTTCTGCCGCCCCTTGCAAAATTTGCGGGGCGTATATACGGCTACATTGAAAAATCTGCCGTTTCAAAAAGGGCTGCCGCTGAAATTGAAGCACGCATACGCCCGTTTGTGCAAAAATAGCACCGCTTTAATGCAGCTTGTTTTTAAAGCGCACCATTTGTTTTTAGTGTTGTAAATGTTTATTGCTTTTAGCAGTTTGCCTTTTCAAAAAATATGGTTTTTATGGGTTATGCAAATTTACTGTGGCCCGCTGCATACCCTATGGCAGTTTTGCAATGCGCTTTTAATTTTGCCGTTGCACCGCTGTGGATTTTGCGCTGTTAGCGCCTGCTGCTTT
>JAVBRS010000093.1:0-4301 GCA_031547715.1 Oscillospiraceae bacterium | reverse complement strand
AATGAATATTTTTATTAATACCAATATACAAGAAAGGGAAATTATGAATAAATACCTGGCCGAAATTGACACAAAGGCAAAAAACTTTACCGCATTAAGCGACGAAATTTGGAGTTGCGCCGAGACGGCTTTTACCGAGTTTAAAAGCGCCGCAGCTTTGTGCGCAGCGCTGAGGGCAGAAGGTTTTTTAGTGGAAGAAGGTGTTGGCGGTGTAGAGACCGCCTTTACCGCCCGTTTTGGCAGCGGTAAACCCATTGTTGGCCTGCTTGGTGAATATGATGCACTGTTTGGCCTTAGCCAGGCCGCCGGCCTTGCAGAGCAAAAGGCAGATATACCCGGTGCGCCCGGCCACGGTTGCGGCCACAACCTTTTGGGCGTTGGCAGCCTTGCCGCCGCCGTTGCCGTTAAAGAATATTTGAAAGACCACCCGGGTAGCGGCACTGTAATTTACTACGGTTGCCCGGGTGAAGAAGGCGGCAGCGGCAAAGCATTTATGGCCCGTGAAGGCGTGTTTGACGAACTGCAGGCAGCCATTACATGGCACCCGGGTACCGCCAACGAAGTAACCAATGCCTCCAGCCTTGCAAACATTCAAGCCCTGTTTCGCTTTAAAGGGGTTGCTGCCCACGCCGCCGCCAACCCGGATGCCGGGCGCAGCGCCCTTGATGCGGTGGAACTGATGAACATAGGGGTCAACTTCCTGCGCGAGCACATGCCCACCGAAAACCGTGTACATTACGCAATTACCAACGCCGGCGGCCTTTCACCCAATGTGGTACAGCCAGAGGCAGAGGTGCTGTACCTTTGCCGTGCGCCAAAAAATGCCGGCGCGAAAGAGCTGTACAATTGGGTTTGTGATGTTGCTAAAGGTGCCGCCCTTATGACACAAACAAAGGTTGAAATTGAATTTATAAAAGCTTGTTCCAATTTGGTTATGAACAATGCGCTGGAGGAGGCGCTTTACAAAAACCTTGAAACTGTGCCGCTGCCCGTTTACGGTGAAACTGCGCTTGCAAGGGCTGCCGCCGTGCGGGCAACCACCGCCGGGTGTAATACATGGTACGACCAACTGCTTACCGCAGGCGAGGAAGAGACAGTTGAAATGCTTAAAGCCACAGAGGCAGACCCGCTTTGCCAAATTGTGCTGCCCTACAAAAAATCCAACCGGGTTGAGGCAGGCTCCACTGATGTTGGTGACGTGAGCTGGGTTTGCCCCACGGCACAAATTACCGCCGCCACCATTGTTAAAATGACACCCGGCCACTCTTGGCAGGTGGTTAGCCAAGGGAAAAGCGAGGTTGCCCACGGCGGCATGCTGTATGCGGCAAAGGTTATGGCGGCAACTGTAATAGACCTTTTAACAAACCCGGCACTACTTGCCGCTGCAAAAGCGGAACATGAAACAAGGGTTGGCTCAGGTTATGCATGCCCCATTCCAAAAGGGGTTAAACCTAAAGCAATAAGCAATAAAATGTAATTTAACACTGTTTTACAACAGTTACATAAGGGGGGTTTTTATGGCTACCAGCCAAAGTTTTGTAGAGTACACCTGCGAGCAAGTTGCGGCTGCAGGTGCAGTGCGCAGCAAAAAAATGTTTGGGGAATATATGGTTTATGTGAATGATAAACCTGTTTTACTTTTGTGCAACAACACAGTTTATGTTAAAATACTGCCCTGCACAGAGGCACTTTTAATCGGCGCAGCTACAGGCGAGCCTTATAAAGGTGCAAAGCCCCATTATATACTGGACATTGACAACGCCGGCCTTAGCCTTGATGTTGTGGCAGCACTGGAGGCTGTTACCCCGGTGCCTAAGCCGAAAAAGAAAAAATAGGTTTAACATGGCCACTAACTATAAACACTGCTGCTTTAACTATATTGGCAATTGCCTTTGCTCAACAAATTGAACTGCAGCAAAAATAACAGCCTATAGTTATGCCGGCTTCCTCCCCCGCAAAAATTTTATAACAAGTGTCAAATGACAGTGTGAAATACACACTGTCATTTGTTTTTAATGGTAAATATCATACCCTTGGCAGGTAGTGACCTTTGTGCGCCCACTTGCGAGAAGCAGTTCTATAAACTGGTAATCACAGTCTTGTACCACATAATAAGCTTCATCTTGTAAAACATCCCTCACTTCAAAATGGTAATTAGGCGGAATATCTTCTTCAAACAGCGTTTGCGTTTCCAGCTTGTAATATACCTCTAAACTTCCTGGAAACTGTTCACTCGATATGAAGTATATATTCTGCCCTTCCGGGTTTACCTCTTCCAATGTTTGCAGGGCGGGTTGCAGTAAAGGGGAAAAATAAATCTGCGGGTAAATATCTGTTGGATACTCAAAAAAATAATATCTGGCGAAAGATAGGAAGCCGAATAAATACACCACAGCCAGGGCCCCGGCAAAAAGCTTTTTCTTGTTTATAGAATTATATACATGGAAAATGCCATAAACCACAATGTATGCCCAACAGAAATACATTGCATTCAACCGGTTGATGTTAGCATTCACCTTCATTGCCATTGCAAGGGTGAAGATACTAAAAAGGAACATCAGCACCAGCATGTCTATTGAGAAAATGCGTTTTTTAAACTCTGCAAAACTCTGTTTGCATATTACCTCTAGCCCTTTAAGTGCAAAAGGAATGGAAACTGCGTACATGGTGTAATATTTTTCAAATGCGTTGTACGCCAGGTTGTCATAAAAAAGGGTGCAGCTGAAAAAGTTTTTCAGCTGAAGCGTGACAGGCGCCAAGCCAAATTCAGTAGTACGTGTGAAGGCCGGTAGTTTAGGAATGGTAAAAAATAAAACTTGTATAGGTTTCAAATCAAAAACATTTACAATTACAAAGAGAATGAGCGGAAAAGCCAAAACACATAAAGGAATGCCAAGGGCAAGCATCTGCCGCAAATTTATTTTTTTGATATACAACAAATATGGTATAACAAACAATAAAAATACAGGCAGCACTACATAGCTTACAATATACGTGTATAAAAGTAGCCCCATTACAGTGCCCGCCAGTACGAACCATAGATGTTTTTGCTTTTGCACTGCTTTGTAGAAAAAGTACAGCGCCATTGTGGACATTGCCATCATCAAATTGCAATCAAGCGCCCAGCGGCCCTGCATTACAAAGTATGGCATTATGGCTAAAAAGCTTGCGCCCACCAGTGCACCTTTCCTGCCAAAACGCTCTTTAAAAAGCAATGCACCAAAAACAATATTCAAAAGTGAAAAAAGGGCGGCTGTCAGGCGGTATACAAATATTCCGGCCCCGAACAACCGAATTAAAAGCGCGGTAAAGTAGATGTACATTGCACTTTTCCCGCCTAAGTCATTGATATAAACCGGGAACTTCGCCAGGTCAACAGTGGTGCCAAAATTAGCAAGATGCAGGGCATTGTATGCCAGCCCTGCTTCATCAATATGCAGGCCATAGGGTATGTTGGCAAGGTGCCAAACCCGCAAAAAAACTGCCACGCAACCAACCGCGCAAAATGCCAGCAAGTAAAATAAATTTTCTTTTTCTTTAGCTTTGTACATTTTGCCCACCGCCACGTTTATTACATTTAACATAACAGATGCACTACTTAACCACAAGCCCTAAAATGGCCGCAAACTCTACGGCCTGCGCCGGGGTTACAATTGCACCTTTAAGCTCTTCCCCCGCAAGGGCAATGCCACCTGTTTCGCACCTTCGCAAATCAAGCCCATTAAGCGGCGTTAAATGGAAGCTGGCGGCCGTAAAATCAACCTCGGCAAACTCAGTTTTTCGTAAAACAGCACCTGCAATGCTTGCAAAACTGAAAGTGCTGTCTTTTAAAAACACCTGCCGAAAGCGTGATGCAGTAAAATTAGCGTAGGAAAAATTACTTTCGCTGACAACTACATGTGCAAAAACAGCACCGCCAAAGTTTGTGCCAACACCTTTGCACCCTGTAAATGTACAGCGGGTAAAGCCCGCATCTTCCATGTTTGCGCCTGAAAAATCACAGTTTTTGAACTGTATGTCTGTAAAGCCCGCTTTTTGCAGCGTTGCCCCCGCAAAACGGCATGCGGTAAACGCCACCTTTTGAAAGTCGTAATTTTCAAAATTGGCGCTGCAAAAATTTTCACCCTCAACGTTGCTGCAGCTAAGGCCTTCCTCTTCTTGCAGTGCTGCAAAAAGCGCTTCACCCGCCGGCATATCCGGGTTTTGCGCCAACACCGGTTTCAATATTTCCATTTTCCCTCATATAAAAAGCAAAAAGCCAAAGGCTTTTTGCTTTTTTGCTTTTATTATAATGCGGCAGC
>JAVBRS010000143.1:0-7001 GCA_031547715.1 Oscillospiraceae bacterium | reverse complement strand
AGGTTGCCAAAAAATACAAAGAGAACCCGCAGATTATACACGCCATTGAAGCACACCACGGTGATGTTGAAGCAGCCACGCCGCTTGCATTCCTTGTTGTTGCGGCAGACGCAATATCCGCCTCTCGGCCGGGTGCACGGCGTGAAAATGTTGAAAATTACATTCAGCGCCTTGTAAAACTTGAAGAGATTGCAAACAGCTTTGAAGGTGTGGATACAAGCTTTGCCATTCAAGCCGGGCGTGAAGTGCGCATTATGGTGAAACCTGATGCCATTGCAGACGACAAAATGGCTATTTTGGCAAGGGACATTGCGGCGAAGATTGAAGCCGACCTTGATTACCCGGGACAAATTAAAATAAATGTTATACGTGAAAACCGTGTTACTGATTACGCGAAATAAGTTTAATAAAAAAGGCCCGGGCGTTGATACG
Source organism: Oscillospiraceae bacterium (assembly GCA_031547715.1). Classification (GTDB taxonomy): domain Bacteria; phylum Bacillota; class Clostridia; order Oscillospirales; family Ruminococcaceae; genus JAVBRS01. Next base: position 6,569 of record JAVBRS010000143.1, on the reverse strand, counting down.
CCGGGCCTTTTTTATATTACAACTACTTTTTGTGCAACGGCAAAAGTGCAGTGCCTTGCACATTGCCTATTTTTGCGCATTTCGCATTTTAAGTATATTTATAGCGCTTTATAAGCAAGCGTGTGTAAGCTAAAGCCTGTCGTTTTTAACCTGGGGGTATTCTTTATACACACGGCCTTACGCCAAAGAGCAGTTTAACTGTCCTCGCTGTGTTTAAGTTCAAATATATTTTTTTTATAGGTTAAAACCCCTTCTTTTTGCAGCTTTGAAAGCTCGCTCGATAAAGCGCTTCTGTCAACCGCTAAATAATCTGCCAGGGCTTGCCGGTTAAAGGGTATGGCAAAGGTTTTGCTTTTGCACTGCAACACCTGTGAAGAGAGATACGAAAGAAGCTTTTCCCGTGTGTTGCGCTTTGTAACGTGCTCAATTTTAAGTGTTAAAGTTACATTTTTTTGTGCCATAATACGCAGCATGTTTTTTACCAGCGTGTTGTGGAAGCTGCATGCCGACGGGCAGGTTTTTATTATTTTCGCATAGTCAAGCATCATAATTTCACATGTGTCGGCGGCTATTACGCTAACGGGCAAAAAACTAACCTGCGCAGATACAAAAGCCTCGGCAAAGGTGCTGCCTGCAGCTGCGTTGGCAAGAATGGTGCGGTTGCCCCAAAAATCCTCTTGAAGGATATGAACATTGCCGCTTAGCACAAAACCAATGGATGTAACCTTTTCGCCAACCGAAAAGATTACATCATTTTTATTGTAACAATAAACTTTAGCCGAAAGGCAGCTTAAAAGCGTGCTCAGGTCGCTTGCTTCAATGCCGGCAAAAAGCGGGCTTTGTGCCAGCGTTGCAAAATATTTTTCCATTTTGTATTTACGTTGTAAAAACAACGTACTCCTTACCCTGATTATAGTATTCTAGGTTTAACAAAGCAAGGGGGTAAAAATGGTTAGAAAAATTATAGAGATAGACAGTGAGCTTTGCAACGGTTGCGGCCTTTGCGTAAACGCCTGCCACGAAGGGGCAATAAAACTTGTGGGCGGCAAAGCGGTGCTGACAAGAGACGATTATTGCGACGGCCTTGGTAATTGCCTGCCGGTGTGCCCTACAGGGGCAATTTCATTTATTGAGCGTGAAGCCGCCGAGTACGATGAAGAGGCTGTTAAAAATAACCTTGAAAAAGCACAGGGCGGGCTGCTAAATGCCGGCTTTTGCGGGTGCCCGGGCACGGCTGCCAAAAGCATTGAGCGCAGGGAGACCGCATGTGAAACCACTGCCGGTGAGTTTGAGGTAAACCAGGGGGTGTCGCAACTGAACCAATGGCCGGTGCAAATTAAACTTGTGCCTGTTAACGCACCGTATTTTGAAAATGCAAATTTGCTGATCGCAGCTGATTGCACCGCATACGCTTACGGGAACTTCCACACTAAATTCATGAAAAACCGCATAATTTTAATAGGTTGCCCAAAACTAGATGAGGGTGACTATGCAGAAAAGTTAACGGCTATTTTAATGAACAACAACATTAAATCTGTAACAGTTGTGAGAATGGAAGTGCCCTGCTGCGCCGGCCTTGCAAATGCGGCAATTTCTGCCTTGCAAAACTGCAAAAAAATGTTGCCATGGCAGGTTGTAACTATATCGGTAGACGGTAAAATTTTAGAATAAACGGGAGGTAAAGTTATGTCTATGTTTTGTTATCAGTGTGAGCAAACGGCAAAAGGCACCGGCTGTACAATAGCCGGTGTGTGCGGAAAGAGAGAGGATACGGCAAATGAGCAGGACAGTTTAACCTGTGAGCTTATTGGGCTTGCTGCCGTTGCCAAAAGCAAAGGCGATTACTCAAAAGAAATAGTGGATATGCTGACAGACGGTATGTTTACCGTTTTGACAAACGTGAACTTTGACTCAGATATTATTTCCATTCAAACGCAGGCGGCAAAGGCCAAACGTGAAAGCCTGGGCGGCGCCGTACCCATTGGGCAAAGCGAGCTTTTCCACGGTGACACCGACATTGTATCGCTGCGCTCTACTTTAGTTTTCGGCCTGCGTGGTATGGCGGCATATGCCCACCACGCACGTGTTTTGGGCAAGCGCAGCGATGAAGTTGACAACTGGTTTATAAACGGCACCGGCGAGCTTGCAAAAGAGCACAGCCCCGAAGAGTGGCTTGAGCTGATTATGGAATTTGGCCAGGTAAACCTAAAATGCATGGCGCTGCTGGACGCTGCGAACACCGGTGAATACGGCACGCCCGTGCCGGTAACCGTGCCGCTAATGGTTGAAAAAGGCCCGTTTATAGTTATTAGCGGCCACGACCTGCACGACTTAAAAATGCTGCTTGAACAAACCGACGGCAAAGGTGTAAACGTGTATACACACGGTGAAATGCTGCCCGCCCACGCATACCCGCTTCTCAAAAAGCACAGCCAGCTCAAGGGCAATTTTGGCACTGCATGGCAGTCACAACAAAAAGAGTTTGCCGAAATACCTGCGCCGGTACTTTTTACCACCAACTGTATAATGGCGCCCGCAGCGTCATATTCAAACAGGGTTTACACCACATCCGTTGTGGGCTTCCCCGGGCTTGTACACATACCGGAGGGACAAAACGGCCACAAAGATTTTACAGCAATAATTCAGCAGGCCATAGCGCTTGGAGGCTATGATGTGGACACACAGTTCGCCGGTATAAACGGCGGTACAACCGTTGCAACCGGTTTTGGCAGACAGACGGTTTTAGACAATGCAGGCGCTATTATTGACGGTGTTAAAGCAGGGGCTATTAAACATTTCTTCCTTGTGGGCGGGTGCGACGGTGCAAACCCCGGGCGCAACTATTACACCGAATTTGTTAAGCAAACCCCGAAAGACACGGTTGTGTTAACCCTTGCCTGCGGCAAATACAGAATAAATGACCTTGATATAGGTGCTATAGGCCCGTTCCCCCGCATAATGGACATGGGCCAGTGCAACGACGCATACGGCGCAATTGAAGTGGCGGTTGCCCTTGCAAAAGCGTTTAACTGCACAGTGAACGAGCTGCCGCTGACACTTGTCCTCTCCTGGTACGAGCAAAAAGCGGTTTGCATATTGCTTACACTGCTTTCGCTGGGGATAAAAAATATTTTTATCGGCCCAAGCTTACCGGCGTTTTTATCACCCAATGTGCTCAACATTTTAGTTGAAAAATTTAACCTTACACCAATAAGCACCCCAGAGGCGGACTTGAAAAAAATACTTGGCTAAAAGCAAACCCCCACCGGCAAAAATACCGGCGGGGTTTGCTTTTTAACAGGGGTTTTGCAGCAAGTATGGCAAGGTTAAATTTTTTTACGGCCATTTTAAATTATGGTAAGTTACGCCTTACAATAAACAAAAACCTGTGCTATACTGAATAAAAATACGAAAAGGAGCTGTTTTTATGGTAGACCAAGCATTGCAAGCCAAAATTGACGCCTTTTTTGAAGCGAGCCTGCCGGAGATAATTGAGGATATCCGCACGGTGGTGGAGATACCCAGTGTTGAAGAAACCGCAGCCCCGGGTGCGCCCTTTGGCCCCGGCCCCAAAAAAGCGCTTGACGCCGCGCTGGCAATAGCCCAGCGTATGGGCCTTGCCACCAAGAACTGCGAGGGGTATGTTGGCTACGCAGAGCTGCCAGGCGAAGACAAACGCCAGATTGCCACCATTAGCCACCTTGACGTTGTGCCCGCAGGCAACGGCTGGGTTGCCGACCCTTTTATTATGCGTGAGCGCGAAGGGTGGCTTATAGGCCGCGGCACAAGCGACAACAAGGGCCCGAGCATTACCGCATTGTACCTGCTTAAATATTTTAAAGAGAATGGTGGCCTGAAATACGGTTTGCGCGCCATTTTGGGCACAAATGAAGAAACCGGCATGGCAGACGTTGAATACTACCTTAAAAACTACCCCGCCCCGGAGTTTGCCTTTACCCCCGACGGCGCATTCCCTGCGGGCATAGGTGAAAAAGGCATTTACCATGCAAAGCTTTACAGCGGCGAAATTGCCGGCGGCAATGTTACTGAGCTTGCGGCAGGCCTTGCCTTTAACGTTGTGCCCGACCGCGCCCACGCAATTGTAAAACAGGCTGCGGACACCCTGCCGAAAGCAGAGAATATTGAAATTACAACAACCGAAGCCGGCACAAAGATACAAGCTTTCGGCAAAGGTGCGCACGCTGCGTTCCCTCAAGGGGGCATAAACGCAACCCGCATATTAACAGACTATATATTAACCAACGGCCTTGCTGCGCAAAGCGAAACAGGTTTTTTTGAAATGGCAAAGCAAATTCTTGCCAGCACAGATGCAAGTTCAATAGGGCTTGATTCAGACGATGGTGTGTTTGACCCGCTGACCTGCTCCAGCGGCATGGCGGGCATTGAGGGTGGAAAGTATATGCTTTCAATAGATATTCGCTACCCTACCAGCACGAATAAAGAAACTTTGGATGCAGGCTTCAACAAACTGCTTACCCCAATTGGCGGCCACATTGAGCACGACACCTGCAGCGCACCTTTTTACATAAAACCGGAAGATGAGGCCATTCAATGCCTGGTAAACACATTTAACGATGTTACCGGCGAAGGTGGCAAGCCATTTGTTTCCGGCGGCGGTACCTACGCCCGCAAATTCCCTAAAGCGGTAAGCTATGGCCTTGGCCGCATGGGCAAAGAGGAAAAGCCGGAGTTTATCGGCGGTGCCCACGGTGCAGAAGAGGGCATTTCAATTGCGGCGATAAAAGAGGCGTTTTCAATTTTTGTTATAGCCTTAACCCGCCTGCAGGAAATAGAGCTTTAAGAGGAAGAAAATGACAGACAGAGAAATTTTACAAAAGGTTGACCACACACTTTTAAAGGCGGATGCAACCTGGGGCCAAATAAAGGCCCTGTGCGACGAAGCTGTGGAGTACGAAACCGCCAGCATATGCATTAACGGCGGCTATGTAAAGCAGGCTGCAGAATATTTGGCGGGCCGCATGGCGGTATGCACGGTTATAGGCTTCCCCTTGGGGGCTATGGCCACCGCTGCCAAAGTTTTTGAGGCAAAGGCAGCCATTGCCGACGGCGCTGCGGAAGTGGATATGGTTATTAATATCGGCCGCATGAAAAACGGCGAATACGCGTTTGTTCAAGAGGAAATACGCCAAATTAAAGAAGCGATTGGCCCCAATATTTTAAAAGTTATTGTTGAAACCTGCCTGTTGACCGAAGCGGAAAAGGAAAAAGCTTGCGAACTGGTTGTGGCAGCCGGGGCGGACTTTATAAAAACCAGCACAGGGTTTTCGGTGGCGGGGGCAACTTTTGAAGACGTTGAGCTGTTTGCCCGCTTTACAAAAGGCGGCTGCAAAATAAAGGCCGCCGGAGGCATTAAAACAAGAAGCGATATGGAAAAGTTTATTGCCCTTGGCGCCACACGCCTTGGAACGAGCAGCGCTATAAAAATATTAAACGCCGAAAAACACGACGGCTATTAACAGTGCTTTACGGCCGGCTTAGAAAAAGGTTAAACCATGCAATGGGCCTTATGCCCATTGCATGGTTTTTATTTACAACTGCTTTTACAGATTTTTAATACTGTGCAGTTTGGCTTATAAAATTAAGGTGCAGTATGTAAAGTGCAATTTTAAGCATTTGCGCTAGTAACCCGGCTTTTTGGGCATGATGCCGGCGCGCTACACTTTGAAAAAACTTGTGCTTTATGGTAGTATATATGCAAACCGCAAGCACTTAAAATACTGCCGAACATATGACAACGAAATTCACAGGAGGTAAATATGGATTTTGTGAATGATGTAATACTTGCAAGGCGCAGTGTGCGCAGCTACACCACCCAACAGGTTGAACAGGAGAAGATAGAACAACTTATAAAAGCTTGCTTTTACGCCCCCAGCGCTATGAACCGCGACCCCCGTAGCCTGCTTGTTTTAACCCGGCGTGAAGAGATTGACAAACTGGCAGGCTGCCAAAAATACTGTAAGTTTGCCACAGGCTCGCCGCTGGCCATGGTGGTTTGCGGCGAGCCCAAGAAAACCGTCAGCAGCTTTTGGGTGGATGATTGTGCGGCATCTGTGGAAAACATTTTGATTGCCGCAAAAGCCATGGGCATTGGCAGCTGCTGGTGCGGGGTGCACGGTATACCGCTTGTGCCGCAAAAAATAGCGGCAGCTTTTGGCATACCGGCGGGGGTAAAGCCTTATGGCATAATTATTTTAGGCTACCCGGACAAAGAAAACCCGGCGCCGCCAAAACGCGATATTGAAACTGCCGTACACTACAACAACTGGTAGACGCCGGCTAAAATTAAAACTGGTAAGGGGGTAAACATGAAAGCGAAGGTGACGGCTTTGCTGTTGGCCTGCGTTATGCTGTTCAGCGGGTGTGCATTGTTGCCCGGCGGCCAAAACGTAGAGGACCTGCTTTATGCCCCTAAAATAGACCCGGGTATTGCAGAGGCTGTTGCGGGGCTTGAAACGGCGCTTGGTGTTGAAATTACCCTGAAGTACCCCCGCGGTACCAGCGCTTCACAGCCGTTATGGATGATTGAC
>JAVBRS010000031.1:0-8616 GCA_031547715.1 Oscillospiraceae bacterium | reverse complement strand
CCTGCGCGGGCACATTGCCGCCCTTTACACTGCACACCCGGGGCTTGTACCGCCGTTTTTGTGCCTTGTTGCCAGCGGCGGCCACAGCCACATTGTACAGGTTAAAAGTTACACAGAGTTTGCGGTGCTGGGCCGCACGGTAGACGACGCCGCAGGCGAAGCGGTTGACACAGTTGCAAGGACATTGGGCCTGGGCTACCCGGGCGGGCCGGCTATTGCCGCCGCTGCTGCAAAAGCAGGCGGGCAGGTGCAGTACAAACTGCCCACACCGGCGGCCCCGGGGCCGTACGACGTAAGCTTTTCCGGCCTTAAAACGGCGGTGTTAAACATAGTTAACCAATGTGAAATGAAAGGCGAAAAGGTTAATGTGCCGGGTATGGCTGCCAGCTTCCAGCTGAAGGCGGCGCAAATTTTACTGGAGAAGCTTTTTGCTGCTGCAAAAAACACCGGTGCAAAAACAATTGCGTTGGCAGGCGGGGTTGCTGCAAACATCCTGCTGCGGGAACTGGCTGAAAAAGAGGCGGAAAAGCTGGGCTGTGAACTTTACCTGCCGCCCACCGCCCTGTGTGGAGACAACGGTGTTATGATAGCAGCCCAAGGGTATTATGAATTTGCTGCAAAGCATATTGGAGGGGCCGGCCAAAACGCCTTTGCAACCATGCCAATAGACTACAGCTGGCCCATAGGCTAAAGCGGCAAACAGGGCTTGGCGCATTAAATACAGGCAAAAGTACCATAAGTGCTGCTTGTATTGTGCGTGTAGCCGGGGCTGCATGGTTAATTTGCCGGTGCAGGTGAAGATGTTTACGGCTTTAAACTATGCATAGCGCAATGCAAACATAAAATATAGGTTTTGAAATTAAACTGTAAAAGTGCAGTTTTAAAAAATAATATGGCCGTGTTAAAACGGCCCGCAACAAATAAACCTAAGGAGAATAAAATGAGCAAAATAGAAACAGTGCGTGCAGCAATGATGCAGGCCATGAAGGAAAAAGATACAGGGCGCAAAGATGCACTTTCAATGCTGCTTAGCGCCCTGAAGGCAAAAGAAAAGGATAAACGCGCCCCCCTCACCGAGGCAGAGGAAGACGCCATTGTACAAAAAGAGATAAAGCAAACAAAAGAAACAATGGAAAGCGCACCGCAAAACAGGCAGAATATTAAAGAAGAATGCAGGGTGCGCTTGGAAGTGTTGAGCGAATTTGCCCCGGCCGCGATGGGCGAAGAAGAGATAAAAAATGTACTGCAAGGGGTGCTTAAAGAGCTTAATATTGACACCCCCGCACCTGCGCAAAAGGGTGTTATTATGAAAGCACTTATGCCGCTGGTTGCCGGCAAGGCAGACGGCCAACTTGTAAACAGGCTTGTGAGCGAGTTATTTGTATAAAGCCTGCTAAAGTTAAAATACCATATTGCCTGTTGCGAGCGGTGGACAATTACACAACATATAAAATACTATACGTATAACATGCTACACAAATATTCAACAACTTATACGTATTGCAATAATTCTAAGCGGTTGCGCAGTTTTTACAAAAAGCCTTTACTCACAGCCTTGCCTGGCAGATAAATAAAGTCTCATGAATTTATATATAATGTATAAATTTTAGCGGTGATTTACAAAATTATACAAATTGCAATACGCAACCGCTAAAGGCCGTTGCAGAGGTGCCGATAGATTTATTTAGGCTAATTCTATGTTTTTAGTAATTAAGCATTTTATATTGGCAAACATATATACAATAAAGGAGAACAGATGAAGCTTTATGAGACAAAAAGGCTTTACCTGCACCCGGCGGCGCCCTACCTTGCAGCCGAGGTTGCGGCATATTATGCCCGCAACAAAAGTTTTTTACAGGCGTTCGAGCCGGAACACCCCAAGGCCTTTTACACAGAGGCTTACCATAAAAACGAACTGGAGAATGACCGGATACGCGCTGAGCAGGGCCTTGGCCTGCGCCTTTGGATGACATTAAAAGCAGAAGATGAAGTTGATGAAGGCTTCAAAGAACCCGTGCGCAGCACATTTTTGCCGGTTTACCAGAAAGGTGAGGGTGCGGCACTGCCACACCACGGCAAGGTTGTTGGCATGGTGGGGCTTAACAACATCATTTACGGGTCATTTTGCTCCTGCCATTTGGCCTATAAAATAGATGAAGAATACCGTGGCCGCGGCCTTGTGCCGGAGGGGGTGCAGGCCTTATGCGAGGTTGCTTTTAACGGCCTTGGCCTGCACCGCATTGAGGCAAACATTATGCCGCGCAATAAGGCTTCATTGCGGGTGGTGGAAAAGCTTGGCTTTAAAAATGAAGGGCTTTCACCTAAATATTTACTGATAAACGGCGTATGGGAAGACCATGTGCATATGGTGCTGCTTGCGCCGGAATAATAAAATGAACCACCCTGCCGTATTGTATAAACTAAAAAAATGGCAATAACAGCGGTGCCAAGGCTTTGTAATAAAAAGCGCTTAAATGTGGCATGGTATGGCAATAAGTGCTAAATTAACCTATTTACCGCCGCCTTAATACGGCATAAAAACGGTTTGCCTGCGGGCAAGGCAAGTTTTTATAATTGGCTTGGTGCAAACGGCTAAAACTATGGTGCAGATGGGCATTTTTTTTATGATATTTTTATTTTGCTTTTCTATTGACAAGGAAATTAAAAAAAGATATAACCAGTAATAGTAACCCCGAAGAAGGAGGGAGTAAACAAATGGTTTTTGAAAAACTGAAAGAAATTATTGCAGAGCAGTTTGATGTTAGCGAGGACAGCATTACCCTGACCACTAACATTGCAGATGACTTTGACGCCGATTCTTTAGATATTGTAGATTTGGTTATGAGCATTGAAGAAACTTTTGAAGTTGAAATACCAGACAGTGAAGTAGACAACATTCGCACCGTTGGCGATGTTGTGCGCTATATTGAAGATAACCAATAACAAACGGCAAAACGGCAGTACCCAAAGAAAGCTCTTTGCAAAAAGAGCTTTCTTTTTTAAAAAGAACATAAGGAAGTGATGGCATGGCAAATGAGAAAAAAATGGTTGAGGCAATAACCCCAATGGATGAAGATTTTGCCCAATGGTACACAGACGTGGTTTTAAAAGCGGAGCTTGTGGATTATTCATCTACCAAGGGGTTTACAATTTTGCGCCCGTACGGCTATGCCATTTGGGAGCAGATACAAAACCTTTTAGACGCGCGTTTTAAAGAAACCGGGCATGAGAATGTTGCAATGCCAATGCTTATACCGGAAAGCCTTTTGCAGAAAGAGAAAAACCATGTTAACGGTTTTGCGCCTGAAGTTGCCTGGGTAACCCATGGCGGCAGCGAGGAACTGGAAGAGCGGCTTTGCATACGCCCAACCAGCGAAACGGTTTTTTGCGACCATTTTAGCAACGTGCTGCAATCTTACCGTGAACTGCCACTGCTGTACAACCAGTGGTGCAGTGTTGTGCGCTGGGAGAAGACCACACGCCCCTTTTTGCGCACAAGAGAATTTTGGTGGCAAGAGGGCCACACCATACATGAAACCGCCGAAGAGGCCATTGCAGAGACAGAGCTTATGCTTGAAATTTACGCAGAGCTGTGTGAAAAACACCTTATGATGCCGGTTATAAAAGGCCGTAAAACCGAAATTGAGAAGTTTGCCGGTGCACAGGCCACCTACACAATAGAGGCGATGATGCACGACGGCAAGGCCCTGCAGGGCGGCACCAGCCACTATTTCGGAGACGGGTTTTCAAAAGCTTTTGACGTTACCTTTACCGGCCGCGACAATAAATTGCAGTACCCGTTTGAGACCAGCTGGGGCGCTTCAACCCGGCTTATTGGCGGCATTATTATGACCCACGGGGATGACAGCGGCCTTATGTTACCCCCCGCTGTGGCACCCATACAGGTGGTAATAATACCGGTTGCACAGCACAAGCAGGGCGTGCTTGAAGCTGCCAGGGACCTTAAAAACCGCCTTGCAAAAACAGCCCGTGTTAAACTTGACACAAGCGATTATTCACCCGGGTGGAAGTTTAGCCAGTATGAGATGAAGGGTGTGCCGTTGCGCCTTGAAATAGGCCCAAAAGACATTGAGCAGAACCAGTGTGTGGTGGTGCGCAGAGATACCCGTGAAAAGGTTATTGTGCCGCTTGAACAGCTGGAAATGCGCCTGCCGGAACTGTTGCAGGATGTGGCTGAAGGTATGTACCGGCGTGCACTTGAAAACCGCAGCAATAAAACCTTTACCTGCACTACGATGGAAGATATAATTTACACAGCACAAAATAAACCCGGCTTTATAAAAACCATGTGGTGCGGTGAAGATGCCTGTGAAGAGGCAATGAAAGAAAAGGCCGGCCTTACCAGCCGCTGCATACCCAAAGAACAAGAGCAGATAGCAGACACCTGCCCAATTTGCGGCAAAAAAGCAAAGGTTGCAATATACTGGGGTAAGCAGTATTAAGCGTTAAAAGCTGCGGCTACATAGCCATTAAAAGGCTGTTTTTTGCAAAGGCCCGGCCTGTGCAGCAGGCGGCAAAGCTTTAACTTAAAACCAGTGTAAATTTTAAAAAGCATTTTCAAAACTGTTGCAGCGTAAGGTTTGGCAGTGTAGGCTGCTGTTAGCAGCTGTACAAGAAGATAGCAAAAGGCAGGCGCTACCGCGCCTGCCTTTTGAATTGAAATAAAAAACATCAGCTCTGCCATAAAATTCCACCGCCAGCTTCAACTGCAAGTAGCGGGCGAAACGATTTGCTTGCTTTGTGGGTAACAAGTTTGTTTCACCCGCCGGCAAAGCGGAAATTGCCCGTTAACGGGTAGGGAGCCAAGATATGCAGGTGTGAAAACGCTAAGCGCACCCTTAAGTAATATGCCGGTAATAAACCCTTCCAGGCTTATTACCGGCATATGGTTTAGCGAAGATTGCGACTAGTTTTATGAATATATAAGTTATTTGCTTTTTTTCCAGCCGTCGTCAACTTTGGCTGGTTTTTCAAGCTGCTTAACTTCTTTATTAACAACGGTGGCGGCCCCGGCGCTCTCCCACGCTGTTTTACCGCTGCTTGCTTTGGCAGCACCAGCTGTTTTGGCAGCCTCTTCTTTTCCTGCGCCCTCTTTAGCGGCGTTTTCTTTGCTTGCGGCGGTTTTATTGCCTGCCGCTTTCTTTCCGGTTGTTTCCGCAGTGGCGTGTTGGGCAACATTTGCATCTATGTTGGTGGCGGCAATGGTGGCTGCCAACGCCGCGCTCGTATCATCAGAAGAACTTTTTGCCGGCTTTGCCGTGGCCGCTTTAGCGCCGGCTGTGGTTTTTGCTTGTGGCTGTGCGGCAGCAGCACTGTTTACTTGGCCTGTGCTGCCGGCGGTGGGGGCAGGCTCGTTATTTATAGCCTGCGCGTTTTGCGAATTTTGCAAGTGCTCTGTTTCAGCTGTGGCCGCAGGCGTTAATGCGCCGCCGGCGGCTGTGGTTGCATTTTGCGCAGGCATGGTATTTTTTTGCTGTTTTTGCTCATCTTCTTGCGGTGTTGCTTTTTTAAATACACTTAAGTTTTCAGCTTTTTTCTCAGTGGCTGCCTCAGGTTTATTTCCTGGGGTTTCTGCCGCAACTGCCGCAGTTGTTGCAGCGGCAACAACCCCGGCCACTTTGCTGCCGGCTGCTTCTTTTGTTGCGGCCTTCTCAGCCGCTTTTTCAGCTTTCAGGGCTTCTTTTTCAGCTTTTTTAGCTTCTTTTTCAGCTTTTTTAGCTGCTTTTTCAGCTTTTGCGGCAGCTGCTTTTTCATCACGGGCGGCTTTTTTGGCATCGGCAATTTTTTCAAGCTGTGCCTTATGCGGTTTTATGCCGTTTAAATAACTGCGCCAGGTAAACAGGGCGAAAAGCCCCATAAAAGCGCAACAGCCAAACAGCAACACTTTTAAAAAGGCATTAAATAGGGCGCTTGCCCAAATTGCCCAGCAACTGGCAGCCAAAATGCCGCAGACCAGCAAAAACACAATATGTGCTGAAAAAGCTTTTTTATTCATTTGAATACCTCTTGGTAAAATTTATTTTGTGCCGAAAATGCGGTCTCCGGCGTCACCTAAGCCGGGCACAATATAACCGTGGCTGTTGAGGTGGCTGTCAAGGGCTGCAAGGTAAATTTCCACATCAGGGTGGTCTTCAGTAAGGCGCTTAACACCTTCCGGTGCGCCAATAAGCCCCAAAAACTTTATGCGCTTTGCGCCCTTCTCTTTTATAAGGCGAATTGCGTCACTTGCCGAGCCGCCGGTGGCCAGCATTGGGTCAAGCACAAAGGTGTCACGCACCTGCATATCGTCGGGCATTTTGCAGTAGTACTCAACCGGTTGCAGTGTTTCAGGGTCACGGTATAGGCCAATATGCCCAACCCGAGAGTTGGGAACTATAGCCTGCACCCCCTCAACCATGCCAAGGCCTGCGCGCAAAATGGGTATAATGGCCATTTTGCGCCCGGTTAGCATGTTAACTGTAGCTTTGGCAACGGGGGTCTCAATCTCAACGGGTGAAAGCTCCAAGTCTCTTGTTGCCTCATAGCAAAGCAGGCTTGCAAGTTCTTTCACAACCTCTTTAAACTCTTTTGTGCCTGTTTCTTTGTTGCGTAAAATTGCAACCTTGTGGGCAACCAACGGGTGCTTTAAAACTGTAAGTTGCGGCATATGTGCTCCTTTCTATTGTTCCTGCTTTATATCCAGTTTATTTATTTTTTCTACCCGCAGGCTGTGGCGCCCGCCCTCAAACGGGGTGGATAAAAAAATGTCAACAAGCTCTATGGCTGTGCCGGCACCAACCACGCGCCCGCCAAGGCAAAGCACATTTGCGTTGTTGTGCAGGCGGGTGTAGCGGGCACTGTAGTGGTCGCTGCACATGCACGCGCGAATGCCGGGAATTTTATTTGCTGCAATGCCAATGCCGATGCCGGTGCCACAAAATAAAATTGCGTTGTCGCATTCACCTTGCACAACGGCAGCACAGGGGCCTGCCGCCATATCCGGGTAGTCCACACTTTCTTCGCCGTAACACCCGTAATCTTTGTAGGCTATTTTATTTTTTTCAAAATGGGCTTTAACCGCCTCTTTCAGCGCAAAGCCGCCATGGTCACTTCCCAGGGCTACCATAAAAACCTCCTGTGCGGGCACAGCACCGCTTTAAAGTAAATTTCAAAAAAACATATGGGGGCAGCCACATTAACAACTAATGCATGTTTGCCGCCTTTTGTGCCGCCTCACGCTCTGCCTGTGAAAGGCGCAGGTAGGCCGGTTGTACGCTTGCTGCCGGTTGCAACAGGCCGGTTTGTGCAAGTTTTTGGCCGCAAAGCGCAACCCCCAGCGCAAGGTGTGGCAGGGGGCTTGAATATAATTGAACACCTGGCTCGTCTTTAAAAGCAGTATAACATAAAGTGGCGCCGTCACCAACAAAATACAAAGGCTTTTTGCAGTTTTTCACCAAAGCTTCAAGGCTGGCCACGGGGCCTGCACTGTCTTCCTCAAGGCGAAAAAGGCCCTCTTCACTCTTTTCAAATGCGGCCCAGTAAACTTCACCGCGGCGGGCGTCAAGCGCCGGCACAATGGTGCCTTGCATCTCGCAGCCGGCGGCGGCAGCCCAAAGGGTAGACACCGCCGCCACAGGGGTGCCGTGGGGCAGCGCAAGCCCTTTAACGGTAGCAAGGCCAATGCGCACCCCGGTAAAGCTGCCCGGCCCTGCGGCAAGTGCATATACGCCAATGGCGGCAGGGCTGAGGCCGCATACGGCAAAGGCATTCAGGCAAAGCGGCAAAAGTGTTTCTGAATGGGTATTTTCCGCTTGCAGGCATGCGTGGTACAAAAAAATACCGTCTTGCAAAACGGCCACGCCGGCGCTTTTACCGGTGGAATGCAGTGCAAATATGGTCATTTATTGCTCCTTCTTTTATACTGTAAAAGCTATATTAGGTATAAAGATGGTAAGTCAGCCGTGCTTTTCTATGGTTATCTCACGGGTTGCTTCCCCTGTTTGGGCAATGGCAACGGTGTACTGTGGCCCCGGGCAAAAATGCGCAATATTTTCGCTCCACTCAACAGCCACAACGGCACCGCTTTCCAGGTATTCATAAAAGCCGGAATTTTCAAGGTCTGCTTCGGTTTCAATGCGGTACATATCAAAGTGGGCAAACGGCCTGGGCCCACGGTATAGGTTAACAATGGCGTAGGTAGGGCTGCAAGCGGCATCTGTACAGGCAAGGCCAAGGGCAATGCCTGTGCAAAAAGCGGTTTTGCCTGCACCCAGCCCACCGGTGAAAAAGACAAGGCTGCCGGGGCAAAGCTGCCGGGCAAAACTGCGCCCAAGTGCCACCGTTTCTTCATATGAATGGCTGATGTAAACTTCCATGCCCGCCCCTTTATGCTTAGTTGATAAATTATATCATTTTTTGCGGCGGTTGTGAATCGCTTTTTGGTGCAGAGGGCAAAGCGACAGGTTGCTTTACTGCGCCGGGTGTACTATAATTAACCGAATAATAATGAGGTAAAAACGGCGAAAGGAGCTGCGATGTTAAAAAAAGTAGGCGGTTATATGCGTGTTACTGACAAAATGTATGTTTTTTTATGTTTTGCATGCTCCACTCTATCGG
>JAVBRS010000081.1:0-6999 GCA_031547715.1 Oscillospiraceae bacterium | reverse complement strand
AGGTTGTGTACATAGGTGCCGCCGCCAATGGCAATGGGCTTGCCGGTTTTGCCGCTGTATTCAGTGTAACAGGCAAGCAAGGTTTTAACAAACTCGCTGTCTGCGGGCACATGGTGTGGGGCGTAAAGGCGGGCCTCCGGGCTAAGTGTAAGGCCTTTTTCAGCAAGGTTTTTGCGGGCGGCAAACAAAAGGTTTTCCTCGGTTGCGCAAAGCGGGGCGCGGCAGTCAAAAGTGGCGGTAAAACCGTTTTCATCAAGCTTCATCACGTCAAGGCTAACTGTAATCCAGCCGCTTTCTTCATCGTGCAGCGGCACGCCCAGCCCCTCGCCGTGGTACACCCCATGTGGGAATAAAGATGTAGTGGCTTTAATGGCCTCAGTGCTTTTGCAGGCGGCAAGCGGCAGCTTTGCCAAAAGTGCCAACAGGCCGGTAAGGGCGTTGTTGCCAACCTCAGGGGTGCTGGCATGGCCTGCGGTGCCCTGCGCTGTTACCAGCGTTCCGCCTTCAACTTCATGTGCTGTAAAAACAATGCCAATAGCACTGCCAAACTCTTCGGAAATGGCACAAATACCCTCAGGGGTAAGGCCTAAAACGGTGGCTTTGGCACTGTCTGGCACAACGTTGGTGCGCAGGCCGCTTTCAATGTGCAAAACCCTGGGCAGGCTGGTTCCACCGGCCCATTCGGCAGTAAAGCTGCCGCCGCGTATACCGCCCTTTTCAATGTTTATAAGTGGGTAGTTTGCATCCGGTGAAAAGGTCATGGGGGCTTCCTTTTCTATGCCGTAATAATAGGCTATGTCGCTGGAGCCACTCTCTTCATCGGTGCCAAGTATAAGGCGCACATTCTTTTTCAAAGGTATGCCCATATCCTTCAAGGCCTTCATTGCATAAAGCGCACAAACGCCGGGGCCCTTGTCGTCAACGGTGCCGCGCCCGTAAAGCCGCCCGTCTTTAATAACAGGGTTAAATGGGGTTGTAACTGTCCAGTCATCGCCAACCGGCACACAGTCAAGGTGGGCAAGAATATCAAGGGCTGTTTCCTCTGTTGAAAAGTCAATGGCGCCAACATAATTTTCATAGTTTTTAGTGGCAAAACCAAATTCTTCGGCAATGGCCATGGCCTCCGCCAGTGCCGCTGCAGGGCCGGGGCCGTAGGGCATGCCAGGCACTGCGTCGCCTCTTGCGCTCTCTATGCGCACAAGGCGGCATATTGTCTCTAAAAAGGCATCTTTGTTGGCTTCAAAATAGCTGTCCAGCTGTGTGTGCAAGGCAGTTTTGTCCATGTTTACACTCCTTTAAATTTCGTTGGGGGTTTTAAAACATTGTAACACAACTTTAAATACTTTTAAACAGCGGGGCTACACTGTGCTTACCCGGCGTACCCATTGCGCTTGGCGCTTTCTAAAAGTAAGGCAAGGCTCTCTTCAAGGCAGCGGCGGGGTACGCCAATGCTCATGCGGGTAAAACCGGGTGCGCCGTAATGGCTGCCGGCATCCGGCTGGAACAGGGCGTCTTCCACAAGCCATTTCATAAGGGTATCTTCGCTGAGGGCCAGGCCTGTCCAGTCCACCCACATAATAAAGCCGCTGCCGGGGCAAACATGCACCCGCGGCAGGTTTTCTTTAAAAAAGCTGTGTACACGCTTTGCGTTTTCACTAACGTATTCCACCATGGCCTGTTGCCAGCGGTAACCTTCTTCACTGTACGCACCAAGTACGGCCGCATGGGTAAGGGGGTCTATGCTGCCGTAATGGTCTGCGTTGCGCTGCGCAATAAAGCGTTCCCGCAGGGTGGCATCTGCAATAAAAACGTGGGTGTGGTTAACCCCTGTAAAGTTAAATGCCTTGCCAAGCCCCCAGGCAAGCAAACACCGCTTTTCAGCGCCGGGCACAGTTAAAATAGGCGGCACATAAAGGCCCGGGGCAACATTGTCTGCAAATATTTCATCGCTGTAAATGTAAACGTCGTGCTCCTCGCAAAGGGCCACAATTTTACGAAGGTCCTCTTTTGGCCAAATGTTGCCTGTGGGGTTTTGCGGGTTGCAAAGCACTAAAATTTTCACCAGCGGGTTTGCAAGCGTATGTTCAAGCGTGGCAAAATCAATAGCATAATCGCCGTTTATGTATTTTAAAGGGGCTTCTACAGTTGTACGGCCGGTTCTGTCTGCTGCTTGTTTATAGCGGTTGTAAACGGGTGGCAGTACGGCAATAGCTTGCCCGGGCTGTGTAAAAAGGCGTATTGCGCTTGCAAGGCTAAAAATTGTACCTTGTGTGGGCACCACCCAGGCGGGGTCAATGTTCCAGCCGCGGCGCTTTTTTGCCCACCACTGCACTGCGGCAAAATACGCTTGCCCGGGCCAGGTAAAGCCCAAAAGCCCATTTTGGGCGCGCGCAACAATGGCGCTAATTACACTGGGTGCGGTTTTAAATTCCAGCTCACCGCAGTCGTATGTCATAAGGCCTGCATTTTCAATGGCAGGGCTGGTTATAATGCTGCGCAGGCTGTCAAGCCCGGTGCGGTTTACAGGGCTGTCAAAATCAAAAAGCATGGCATATCCTCCGTTTTGGCATTGTTAAGTTACATAAACTAAATTATTTATATATAAGTTTACTAAAAAAAGCGGCGTTAAAGCAACATGAAAAGCATAGGGCAAACTAAATATTGCTTTTCTTATAACAATACCATTTAACTTGGCAGCAGTGTGTAAAATGTTTACAACTAAACCGTTTAAAAGCAAGTTTTAAATTATAATGCCCCGGCAGTTAAAAAGCAAAAGTGTGCTGTTTATATTAAAAGCTGTGTGCAGAAAAGCGGCAGCATCTTTTATGGTTTATACAGCATTGCTTTTTCTAAACCTGCTTAATGCAAAGGTGTGCTTTGTATGTTAATGTTTTGCAGCAATTAAGTAACGGCAAAATGTTTGAACACCCGGTAAAAAAGCGCTGCGCTAAGGGCAACACAAAAGGCAACCACCCCAATTTAATGTGTGGGTGGGTGCGTGCGGGCCAAAAGTACGCCTTAAATAAAAGGTAATAGCAGCATATAAAATAAAATGCAATGGCCAATTGCAGCCGTTGCACTTTATTAAGTAATTGCTATTTTGTCATTTTGTCAAACATGTCAATAAGTTCGTTTATTTTTGCACCTGCATCTCTTGCGGCAACGGCATCGGTTACACATGCAGCCATATGGGCCCGCAAAATTTCATTTGTGGCCTTTTTCAAAATGGCCTGCGCCGCCAAAAGCTGGTTTGCAATATCAACGCAATAACGGTCTTCTTCCACCATTTTTAAAACGCCGTTCAACTGGCCTGCAGCTGTTTTAACAAGGCGGTTTATACTTTCTTTGTTCGCTTGCATAATTAAGAAATTGACACGGCGGTGTAGCCGGCTTCTTCAACTGTGGCAGCCAAAACATTGTCTTCAACCGGGGCGGTTAAGCTAACGATGGCGGTGCCTGCTTCCCAGTTAACACTGGCGCTAACGCCGTCAATGGCGTTCAAGGCCTTTTCAACATGCTTTTGGCAGTTTGTGCACATCATGCCTTCTATAACAATTGTTTTCTCCATGGTCTCTTCTCCCTTTTCATTAGTTTGAATATTTTTGTTGTCTGCTGTAGCCGGGCTTTCCAAGTTAGTGCGGGTATATTTAGCAGCGCTGCGCAAAGGAAACCAGTTTAAGCGCAGCGCATTGCTTACAACACAAAAAGATGACAGGCTCATGGCTGCGGCGCCGAAAGTGGGGTTTAACTTCCAACCCAGCGCGCTATAAAACACACCCGCCGCCAGTGGAATGCCCACCGTATTATAAAAAAATGCCCAAAACAGGTTTTGCTTTATGTTGGCAACCACCCCCCGTGAAAGGCGAATGGCGGCGGCAACATCCAGCAAATCGCTCTTCATCAGCACAACGTCAGCGGCGTCAATGGCAATGTCTGCCCCGGCGCCAATTGCAATACCTACATCTGCACGGGTTAGGGCGGGGGCATCGTTTATGCCGTCGCCCACCATGGCAACGGTGCCCTTTTCTGCAAAGCGGCGCACATGCTGCTCTTTTTCAGCGGGCATCACTTCGGCAATAACAAGGTTTACGCCTGCCTCTTTGCCTATTGTGGCCGCTGTTTTTGCATTGTCGCCTGTAAGCATAACCACATTTAGGCCCATTGCCTGCAGCTGGCAAACTGCTTCATAGCTTGTGGCTTTTATGGTATCTTTCACGGATATTAAACCGTAAAAATTACCCTCAGCGGCAAAATATAAAGGTGATGCACCGGTGGCCGCAAGTTCATCGGCAATTTTATCAAAAGCTGCAGGTATGCTGCAATGTCCTTCAACAAAGCTGCGGTTGCCGCCGTAAACAGCGCTGCCCAAAATGCTGCCCTGCAGGCCGTGGCCGGGTAACGCCTCAAAATTGTCAACCGGGGTGGGGCACAAGTTCATTTCCCCCGCGCGTTCCAAAATGGCTTTGGCAAGGGGGTGCTCGCTTTTTTGTTCCAGCGCGGCGGCAAGGGTTAAAAGGTCTGTTTCACTTTTTTTGGTGGCGGGGTAAACGGCGCTAACCACCGGTTTGCCGGTGGTTATGGTGCCGGTTTTGTCCAGCACTACGGTGGCTACTTTACCGGCGGCCTCAAGTGCGGCGGCAGTTTTAAACAAAATGCCGTTTTTTGCCCCCACACCGCTGCCAACCATAATGGCAACCGGCGTGGCAAGCCCCAATGCGCAGGGGCAGCTTATAACCAGCACTGAAACTGCCATGGAAAGTGCAAAGCTTGCCCCATGCCCAAGCATAAGCCAAACAGCGGCGGTAATTGCCGCAATGCAAATTACAGCAGGTACAAAAACACCGCTAACTTTATCTGCAATTTTGGCAATGGGTGCCTTTGTTGCACCAGCTTCTTCAACCAGGGCAATAATTTGCGCAAGTGTGGTGTTTTCACCAACACGGGTGGCGCGGCAGGTTAAAAACCCGTTTTGGTTTATGGTGGCGGCGCTAACGGTACTGCCGCGGGCTTTTTCCACCGGCAGGCTTTCACCGGTAAGGGCTGCCTCATTCACGGCACCTTCACCGCTTTCAACAACACCGTCCACCGGCACCCTTTCACCGGGGCGCAAAACAAAGGTGTCGCCAACCTGCACTTCTTCCACAGGCACGGTTATTTCAAGCCCGCCGCGCAACAATGTGGCGGTTTTTGGGCTTAAATTCAAAAGGCCTTGTATTGCGCTTGTTGTTTTACCTTTGGCATTTGCCTCCAGCATTTTACCAACGGTTATCAACGTTAAAATGGTGGCGCAGGCCTCAAAGTAAAGGTTCATTGCGTAGCCCATGGCAAAGGCGCTGTTGCCGTTGCCAATACCCCAGTTTACGCAAAAAAGGCCGTACAGGCTGTATAAACCGGCGGCAGTTGCACCAAGTGCCACCAGCGTGTCCATGTTGGGGGCACCGGCGGCAAGGCTTTTGAAACCGCTTACAAAAAACGTGCGGTTTATAAATACTATTGGCAGCGTGAGCAAAAGCTGCATTAAGGCGGAGTTTGCCATATTTTCATGCCCGGCAAGCAAGCCGGGCAGTGGCAGGTTAAAAAACATAGGCCCCATGGTTAGGTACATTAAAGGCGCCAACAATGCAAGCGAAGTAACAACCCGCCTGCGCAATACAGGGGTCTCTTTATCTTCAAATTTTGCGGCGGGGTTTGCCGCAACGGCAGGTGCGTTTTTCAGCGTGGCCCCGTAACCTGCCTTTTCAACTGCGGCAATTAAGGCACTGCCGGTTGCAGGTGCTGTATACTGCACACCCATTGTGTGGGTTAAAAGGTTAACCGCTACTTCGCTAACCCCCTCCACCTTGCGCACAGCACGCTCAACATGGGCGCTGCAGGCGGCGCAGGTCATGCCGGTAATGTTATATTGCTCCATAAAAACCTCTCAATAATTAAAACAGCACACTAATAGCATACTTAATGTTATAAAGCTATGTATACCCCACCCCGGGTGGCGTAGGGTATACCAATACTATACTTTTTTTGTATAGTTGTCAATACTTACATGTTGTTGGTTTTAAAGCCAAAAATGTGGCTGTGCGTATTTTTTTATTTTGGTTTGCTGTTGTAGCGTTTTTAACCGTACAGGCGGTGCAGTTATAAAGTTTTATACCAAAAGGTATTGTATATGCGCCTAACTTTGGGCATTGGCAGTAAAAATTAAACCTTTAGCAAAGTATGCAGGCAGCATTTATAAGTTCAACAGTTTAAAGCTGCCTTTATAACAATCTATCAGCCCTTCTTTGCGCATTTTTGCAATCTCCCGAGATAGGGCGCTGCGCTCGCAGTTCAAATACTGGGCAAGGCCGGCACGCCCAAAAGGCACGGTAAAGGTGCGCCCGTTTTCCGCCGCTTGCAAAAGCAAATATTCTGCAATTTTCGCCCGCAGGTTTGGCAGTGCCATAATTTCGGCGCGCTGGGCAAGGGCAAAATATTTTTTACCCGTATTAGCCACCATGTTTTGCAAAAACTGTGTAAGCTCTGGGGGGGCGCCCTTTTGCGGGTTTAAAACGGGCGCAACCGGCAAAAACAAAACGCTGCTGTTTTCTTGGGCGGTTATTGTTACAGGGCTTTTTTGCCTTGTGCCGGCCAAAACATCCCCAAACACACCGCCGGGCAAAAGCTTTGAAAATTGCTGCATATCACCAGCGGCCGTAGCTTTTTCAGCGTTTAGTTTGCCGGTTAGCACAAAGCCTATCTGGGCTGTGTCATCGCCTGCCAAAAGTGCAACACTGCCTTTTTGGTACAGCCGTATTTGCGGTTTAAGGTATTGCAGCAAAGTGTTTAAACCGGCAGGTGTAAAGCCTGTAAACAGGGGTGTGCTTAGCAAAACTGTATTGTAATTATCCATATTGCACCTTTTGTTGCCTGGGCAACATTTTTTTATATACTAATGCAGTATACTATGGTTACAATAAAATGTAAATAAGGCATAGTGCCGAAAGGAAGAACATGAAGAAATTA
>JAVBRS010000135.1:0-5887 GCA_031547715.1 Oscillospiraceae bacterium | reverse complement strand
TGGTTTTACCTGAGCCGGAACCGCCGGCAACCCCCACATAATATGGACGCATCTACACCCCCCGCATTTTATATTAAACTTAAAAGGAATTTGTATTTAGCGTACCTCAAGCAGTTTTTTACGCAATTCCCCTTCAATGCGGCCAAGTTCCTTCTCGGCCTCTGCGCGTTTAGCGCTGCCTTCAGCTTGAATGCGCAACACTTCGTCAAGGGTGTCTATGAGAGACTGGTTGGTGTGCTGTAATGTTTCTATGTCCACAACACCGCGCTCAGACTCTTTGGCGGTTTCAATGGTGCCCATCTTCAGGGTGTCTGCATTCTTGCGCAGCAATTCATTGGTCATGTTGGTAACTTCACGTTGCGCTTCCATTGCTTTTTGTGAATGTGCAATGCCCAAAGCAAGTACCATTTGGCTTTTCCAAAGAGGAATGGTGTTAACCAAAGTAGACTGTATTTTTTCCGCCATAAGTGAGTCATTGTTCTGTACAAGGCGTATTTGCGGGGCCATTTGAATGGATACCATACGGGTTAATTCAAGGTCGTACAGTTTCTTTTCAAAGTTGTTGCACATTGCGGCAAGGTCGTTTGCAGCCTGGGCGTCTTCCGGGGCACCGGTTTGGTTCGCCTTTTCAACAAGGGCCGGCAGCTCCTCGTTTCTAACTTTATCAAGTTTCTTTTTGCCGGCCAAAATGTACATGGTAAGCTCTTTGAAATAAACAGTATTTAAATCATACATTTGGTCAAGAGTTGCAATGTCTTTCAGCAGTTGCACTTTATGGCCTTCAAGGCTGGCAATAATGCGCTCAATGTTCACGTTGGCTTTGTCATAGCGGGCTTTCATAGCGGTAACTTTATTGGCACTTTTCTTGAAAAAACCCATTATGCCTTTGCTCTCGTCAGCATCGCCAAAGCCTTTTAGCTCCACCATAAGCTCAGATATTGAATTGCCAACTTCACCAAGGTCTTTGGTGCGCACTTTTGCAAGTGCCGTTTCTGAGAAACCGGCAATTTTCTTCTGCGCGCCTGCGCCGTACTGCAGCACCAAAGCAGAATCGGTTATATCAATTTTTTCGGCAAAATCTTCAACTTGTTTTTTCTCGGCTTCGGTAAGCAGGTTGTCATCAAGCTTAATAGGTATAATGTCAGGTGCTTTTTCAACCGCATCCTCTTCGTCCGGGGTAAGCGTAAGTGCAGGCGCAGCAACTTCTTCACTGCCGTCCAGCGCTAAAACAATTTTTTCCTCTTCCATGGGGGCCTCCTCAAATAAATATTAGTAACTGTTATGGTACAAATGCAAATTGTATTTATTATACAATAAAGGTATCAAAGCTTTCAAATGTTTTATTTACTGCAAGGCAAGGCGCCTCAATATTCAAACTGTGTCATATCCGGCAGGTAATCTGTTTTGAACTGTGCACTGTAAAGCTGTGCGTAGGTGCCGTTTAAGGCAAGCAGCTCTTCGTGGCTTCCTCGCTCCGCCACTTTACCGGCGGCAAGCACTACAATTTCATCTGCATTTTTTACAGTGGAAAGGCGGTGGGCCACAACTACGGTTGTGCGGCCGACAGCCAATTCGTCAAAGCTTTGTTGTATGGCCTGCTCGGTAAGGTTGTCAAGTGCTGCCGTAGCTTCGTCCAGCACAAGAATAGGCGGATTCTTCAAAAATACACGCGCAATGGAAATGCGCTGTTTTTGCCCACCGGAGAGTTTAACGCCACGCTCGCCTATATAGGTATCAAGCCCTTCCGGCAGGGTTTTTATAAATTCAAGCAGGTTCGCTTTTTCGGCGGCTGCGAGAATTTCTGCCTCCTCCGCTTCCGGCTTTCCGTAGGCAATATTTTCTCTCAGCGTTCCGGTGAAAAGAAATACGTCCTGCTGTACAATGCCAACATTGCTGCGCAGCTCACTGCAGGCTAAGTTTGTTATGTTCTGCCCATCTATAGTAATTTCGCCGCTACTGGGGCTGTAAAACCGGGGTATTAGGTGGCAAATGGTGGTTTTGCCGCCGCCGGAAGGGCCGACTAGTGCCACAGTTTTCCCTGCGGGAACCTTTAAAGATACGTTAAACAACACATCCTTTTCGTCCCCGTAAGAGAATGAGACGTCATCAAATACAATGTCGCCCTTAATATCGCCCATAGGGGCGGGGTTTGCAATGTCTTTTTCAGGGGCAACCTGCATTATTTCCCTGAACCTTACAAAGCCGGACATACCGTCCTGCAAACTTTCAACAAAGCCCAAAAGGCGGTAAATTGGCCCTATAAACATACTGATATACAAAAGAAACGCCGTGAAATCTCCTATATTAATGCGGCCGGTAACTGCAAAAAAACCGGCGGATGAAATGGCGAGAAAAGAGAGCATATCTATGCAAAAACCAAAACCGGCATCAAAATCTGCAATGGCTTTAACACGGTCTTTTCGCGCGGCCACAAACTGGGCGGTAACACCGGCAAATTTTGCGTCTTCCTGCCCGGTGGCGGCAAAAGCCTTTGAAACACGTATGCCGGACAAACTGTTTTCAATTTCAGCATTTACAACACTCATGGCCTCGCGAGATTTTGCAAAGGCGGCAGCCATACGTTTTTGTATTTTAATAACAAACAAAAAAATGACCGGGATGACAATAAAAATAATTAATGAGAGCTGCCAATTAATACTTGTTAAAATGGCAAAGGCACCGGCAACCTGAATAAAAGAAATAAAAAAGTCTTCCGGCCCGTGGTGGGCAAATTCCGCAATTTCGTTTAGGTCGTTTACCACGCGGCTTAAAAGCGCCCCTGTTTTGTTTTCATCAAAGAAAGAAAACGGCAAGAGCTGCATGTGGTGGAACAGGTCTTTACGCATTTGTGCCTGCATGCGGATGCCGACAATGTGACCGTAATACTGTATAAAATAATTCAAAAAAGCTTTGAGAACAAAAATGCCAAACAAAATGCCGCACCAGGTAAGCAGCAGTGCTACAGCCCCTTCAGGCACATATTTGTTAATTATGTTGCGGGTAACCATAGGGTAAAAAAGGTCGCAAAGTGCCAATAAAAGCGCCGCAAAAAGGTCGGCAAAAAACAAAACCAAATGCGGGCGGTAATAGTGTGCAAAAACTTTAATATGGCTTTTTTTTGAATCAGATGCAGGTTGGTTTTTAGTATCCAAGATAATCTCCTTTTTGTTGCAGGGCGCGGGTTTGCAAGCTCGTTATATTAAAGTGCAGTTGGCGCTAAGTGTACAGCCCAAAGCTGCGCGCCCAATAAGATAACACGGCAAGCCCTTCACGCAGGTAGCAGGTTGGAAGGGCGGTTAAGGTTGTTGGCGCGGGCAGGTTATACACATTTGTAAAACCGCACATGGCTGCATACCCTGCGCTGCGGTAGGTGTGAAAGCCGTTTGTTATAAAAACCACCGGGGCATTTGTGCCAATGCCAACCCCTGCCAATAAACCTTTAGACAGTTGAAAGTTCTGCAGTGTCGATTCGGAAGCTTCCTCCAGCAGAATAAGGCTTTCTGGTACACCTAATGCCAAAAGATAACGTTGCATGGCCAGCGCCTCTGTTATATCCTCACCCGGGCCTTGCCCGCCGCTTACAACAATGTATGCGCCGGGGTTTTGCAGGTGGTATGCATAGGCGGTGTTAAGCCTGCTGGCAAGAACAGGGGAAACGGTGCTGCCATGCACCCCTGCACCAAGTACAATAACCGCTTGCTCGGTGTAATTTGGCGCCCTGCCTGCGGCGTTAAATGCAATAAAGCAAAGTAATAAAGCATATGCGCCGCACCCTGTAAAAAACAAAAGCCTAAGTACAAAAAAAGGCCCGCTGGCACACAGGCGGTTTATATCTTTGCCAAAAAGGCCGAAGAGCAGCAAAACAGCTGCAATGCAGTAGATAAAAAGTACGCCCGCGTTCATATTAGATGTAATGGTTGTGTAAACGGAAAAAAGCAGTGTTAAGACACCTGCGCCTAAAACTATTTTATACATAAAACCCCCATTTGCCGTTAAAGCAAGTATACCATGCAGCCCGGTTTTTGCAACCGGGAAGCCGCATAAAACGCTAGATAGAGACGTTTTTTTCTAAATAAACACTACATTTTGTTTTTTACAACTATTTTACAACTATATTGTATTGAACTTAAGCGGTAAAATATGTTAACATAAGCTTGTTAATTTTCAAAGGCGGTGATGAGATGGCACCAATTATAAAGGTGAAAAACCTGCGCAAAGTGTATAAAATTGGCAAAGAACGTGTGATTGCGCTGAACAACATTAACATTGAACTGGAAGAGGGAGAGGTTGTAAGCATTGTTGGGCCATCCGGTTCAGGTAAATCTACTTTATTGAACCAGCTGGCGGGGCTTGAAAAGCCCACAAAAGGCGATGTTTATATCGGCAAAAACAACATTTCAAAAATGAGCGAAAACGAGCTTGCGGTTTTCAGGCAAAAGTATCTGGGGTTTGTGTTTCAGTCTTACAATCTTCTGCCTGCGCTAACCGCCGCTGAAAACGTGGCACTGCCAATGGTGTTTAAAGGCGTGGGCAAAAAAGAGCGTGAAAAAGAGGCGAAAAAAGAACTGGACAGGGTGGGCCTTTTAGACAGGGCAAACCACAAACCCACAGAAATGTCCGGCGGGCAACAGCAGCGGGTGGGCATTGCAAGGGCGTTTATAGGTACACCAAAAGTGGTGTTTGCAGATGAGCCCACCGGCAACCTTGATTCAAAAACAACGCAAACGGTGCTTGCCGGCATGCTTGCAAGCGCCAAAGAGCGGGCCATAACCTTTGTAATGGTTACCCACGACCCGGGCATTGCCGCAGTGGCAGACAGGGTTATTACAATTATAGACGGTGAGATTATAAGTGATATACGCAACGAGAACCCGGGTTTTGTACCAAGTGTGGCGCTGCAGTACGCAGCGGAATACAGCGTTGTGCCAGCGGAAGAGCACCATGAGAAAGTAGCGGAACAAAGCCTTACAGCAGCAAATGCTACCGAGGAAAAGCAGAACACTACCGTGGAAGAAACAAGTGCAAAAACAATGCAGGGTATTGCCGAAGAAGAAAGTAATGCTGCAAAAGAAGAGGGTACTTTAACAGAAATGCACGACAAAACAGCAGTTGAGGGAGAAGAAGAATGA
Source organism: Oscillospiraceae bacterium (assembly GCA_031547715.1). Classification (GTDB taxonomy): domain Bacteria; phylum Bacillota; class Clostridia; order Oscillospirales; family Ruminococcaceae; genus JAVBRS01. Next base: position 758 of record JAVBRS010000135.1, on the reverse strand, counting down.
CGAAACGTTTAAGTATTTTTAAAAAGGCCGCCACGTTTATTTTGGCGCTTGTTTTAAGCCTTGGGTTTTTGGCTGTGCCGGGCATTGGCGGTATAAAAGTGCACGCTGCAAGCGAGCCGTATGTTTCGGGTTATACACCGGTAGATGCGGCGGGCAATGAACTTTCGGTTATATACCCGGGCACAACCTTTACTTTGGCAATAGCCGTTTCACACCCGGGGGTGGGCAGCGGTACCAGCACAACAGATGTTCAGATTGCAACATCTGAATTAAACAGCAGCGGCAGTATGGTGGATTCCTATTACACCTCACAAAGTACGATAGCTGTGGGCGCAGGGGCAAGCATAAACAATGTGCGGGCACGCATGCACCCGGGTGCATTTACCATGCAAGACATAAATGCAGCTTATACAAAACCTGCTGCAACGCAGCCAACCAACGGTGATTTACAGTATGTTATTGTATTACCAAACATAACTTATGTTGGCGGCACGCCAACCCTTACGGTTGATGTAAGCTATATAGACACGGCAACCGGCAACGGGCTTGGAATACCCATGAGCACTCTTACTGTAAATGTCGGCCAGTGTGTAGACAACTCTATGGTGCCTAACGTTGTTATGCGCAGCGCCACCTACGGCGGGCAGTATGTAACCGCAGGGGCCAACTTTACTTTGGCAACCAGTGCTGTTAACACCAGCCCAAACCTTACCATTGAAAATGTTACGGCAAGCATAACCCTGCCGGAGGGTTTAATT
>JAVBRS010000116.1:0-4108 GCA_031547715.1 Oscillospiraceae bacterium | reverse complement strand
GTTAAAGTAAAAAACTGCAAAACACATGTGCACTAAAAAAGCAAGTGCAGCGGCGGCTGCCAAAAGTAACACCCGCTGCCGCCGGGCAGGCAGCATGGCAAAGGCGACAAGCAAACAGCAAAAAATGGTTGCCGCAAACGGCCAAAAAGCCGTTTGCGGCAACATGTAGCTTGAAAATTGCATAGCGAAATACACCCCGCCAAAAGCGGCAAGTGTTCTTTTAAAAGGCTTTTGCTGCTTTTTATGGCTTTTCGCAATGCCGCCCATTTTTTAAGCTTTTTTAAAAAACAGCGGCAACGGTTCAAGGTAAATAATGTCGTCGCGCTGCGCTGCATCCCCTTCGGCAAGTACGCAGGCTTTTGCAACAATAGTGCCCGTACTGCGGCCAACAAGTTCTTCCAGCGCCCGAAGAGAACCGCCGGAGCTTACAACATCATCAACAACCAAAACACGTTTACCATTTAGGTAATCAAGGTCCTTTTTATCTATAACCAGCGTTTGTTTACCGGCGGTGGTTATTGAATTATCTTCGACAACAACAGGTTCTTTAATGTATAATTTCATCCCTTTACGCGCCGGAATGTACGTTTTGCCGCTTTGGCGCCCCATTTCATAGGCAAGCGGTATCCCCTTTGCCTCTGCGGTAACTATAACATCAAACTCGGGGCATTTTTTAAGCAACGCTTCGGCGCATGCAATTGTAAGTTCAACGTCGCTAAACATTACAAATGCCGCAATTGAAAGCTCTTCATTTACTTTGCATATCGGCAAATGGCGGGTTAAGCCCGCAATTTGCATTGTATAAGTGTTATCCATATCTACCTCTGTTATTTTATTTATGGCCGGCCGCCGCCGCACCCGTTACCGTATAATTTTACCCCGGGGGCCAGGCAAGTGCCCGCCCTGCCAGCACATGAAAGTGTAGGTGCCCCACTGTTTGGCCGCCGTTTTCACCCACATTGTTAACCACCCTGTAGCCTTTTTCCATGCCTTTGGTGTTGCCCGCCAGCGTGGCAATAACTTCATAAATATGCGCTACAATGGCACTGTTTTCCTCTTTAATATCTGCTGCCGAGGTAATGTGGGCCTTTGGTATTACCAAAAAATGCACCGGTGCAGCAGGGGCAATGTCTAAAAAGGCCACTACCTTATCATCTTCATACAGTTTAGTGCTTGGTATTTCACCTTTTGCAATACTGCAAAACAGGCAATTTTTCATGTTACACCTACCTTTATTGCATACCTTTAACAATTTCAAGTGTGGCGGCAAGGGCAGCATCAATGTCGCCAATGTTCTGTATACCACCCATGGCAATATCTGCTTTGCCGCCGCCGTTGCCACCTGCCAAAGCAGCAACTGCTTTAACAAGCGGCCCCGCTTTAACACCTGCAGCTATAGCTGCGTCACCACAACACGCCATAAGGTTTGCTTTGCCGTTTTCTTCGCCGCAAATTACTGCAACCGCATATTTATCTCGTTTGCGCAGCATGTCGCCCATGGCGCGCAATGCGTCTGGTCCAAGCTCATAGCGGCCTGTGTATACGGTAACCGCACCCGCTGTTTTACCGCTGGCAAGCAGTGCTTCTGCGTTGCCGCCCGCCATTTTGCCCCGCAACTCTGCAATACTTTTTTCCATTGTGCGCATTTCTTGCACAAAGGCAGTTGCACGGTTTACAACCTCCATAAAACTGCTGGCCTTAAGGGCTTCCGCAGTTTTTGTAAGCAAAGTTTCACGCTCGCTTAGCATTGCAAGCACACCTTGCCCGGTAACCGCTTCAATTCTGCGCACACCGGCCGCCACCGAGCTTTCGCCGACTATTTTGAAAAGACCCAGCTGGGCGGTGTTTGTAATATGTGTACCGCCACACAGCTCGCTTGACACACCTTCAACGGTAACAACCCGCACAATATCGCCGTACTTTTCACCAAATAAAGCAATTGCACCTGCTGCCTTTGCTGCATCTACCGGCATTTCTTTGGCGGCAACATCTGCCGCTTCAAAAATTGCATTGTTCACAAAGTCTTCCACTTTATGCAATTCTTCTTTTGTAACGGCCGAGAAATGGTTGAAGTCAAAACGCAGCCGCTCCGGGCTGACAAAAGACCCCGCCTGGTGCACGTGGCTGCCAAGAACATGCTGTAGCCCCGCTTGCAAAAGGTGTGCCGCCGTGTGGTTGCGGGCGGTTGCCATTCGGGCTTGTTTATCTACTGCAGCCGTTACTTTTTCGCCTGTTTTTACCGTGCCATTTTCCAGTGTGCAGGTGTGCACATAATGGCCGTGGCCGGTTTTGCGGCAGCCTAAAACTTTTAGCACTGCGCCGCCGGCGGTGGTAATAATGCCGGTGTCAGCCACCTGGCCGCCACCTTCGGCGTAAAAGGGCGTTGCGGCAAGCACAACCATTACGCCTTCTTTTTCACCATCGTCTGTGGTAATGGCGTCGGTTTGCTCGCCGTCATATGCAAGCGCTGTAACTGTGCTTTCAACCGTAAGCTCATCATACCCGTTAAACACAGTTGCCGGTGCGTTAAGGCCCTGGAACGAATCCTCTGCCCAGCCCACATTCTCGTTTTTCAAACGGGCATCCCTTGCCCTCTGGCGCTGTTCATTAAGCAGGTTAAAGAAGGTGGTTTCATCCAGGGCAATTCCGTTTTCCTCGGCAATTTCCCTTGTTAAATCCAGGGGGAAGCCGAATGTGTCGTTCAATTTAAAAACATCTTCACCCAGAAGAGTTCTAATGCCGTTTATCGGTTCAATTTTTTCCATAATCACATTCAACATATTAAGGCCTGCGTCAATGGTGGTGTTAAAGCGCTTTTCCTCTTCGGCAATAACGCGTTTTATATATGCGCTGTTTTCATTTAAATAGGGGTAGGCGTTAATGTTTTCACTTATAACTTTGTCGCACAGTTCACTTAAAAAGCCACTTTTTATGCCTAGCATGCGCCCGTGGCGGGCAGCGCGGCGCAAAAGGCGGCGCAGCACATAGCCGCGGCCCTCGTTGCTGGGCAACACACCGTCGCCAACCATAAATACGGTGGAGCGTATATGGTCGCATATAACCCGTATGGAAATGTCTTTTTGCTCATCTTCTTTATAGGTTATGCCCGCCATGCGCTCTACTTCACGCATAATGTTTTGTATTGTGTCCACCTCAAAAAGGTTGTCAACATCCTGCATAACCACGGCAAGGCGCTCAAGGCCCATGCCGGTGTCAATGTTGGGGTGGCTCATGCGCTCATAACCCCCGGCCCCGTCTGATATAAACTGGGTGAACACTAAATTCCATATTTCAATATACCTGTCACAATCGCAGCCAACTGCACAGGTGTCTTTGCCGCAGCCGTACTTTTCACCCCTGTCGAAGTAAATTTCACTGCAGGGGCCGCACGGGCCGGAGCCAATTTCCCAAAAGTTATCCTCTCTGCCAAGGCGCACCATATGCTCCGGTGCAATGCCCACTTCTTTTGTCCAAATGTCGTAAGCCTCGTCATCATCTTCGAAGATAGATATATACAAAAGTTCTCTTGGTATCTCAAGCTCCTTTGTCAAAAACTCCCATGCCCAGGCTGTGGCCTCACGCTTGAAATAATCTCCGAATGAGAAGTTGCCGAGCATCTCAAAAAATGTGCCGTGGCGGGCTGTTTTACCCACTCTTTCAATGTCAGGGGTGCGTATGCATTTTTGGCATGTTGTAACCCGCTTGCGGGGTGGCGTTTCCTGGCCGGTAAACCATTTTTTAAGCGGTGCCATACCGGAGTTTATCAGCAATAGGCTGTTGTCGCCCTGCGGCACCAAAGGAAACGAGCCCAGCTGAAGGTGGCCTTTGCTTTCAAAAAATGTTAAATATCTTTCCCTAAGTTCATTTAGCCCTGTCCATTTCATGCGTTTCACCAGTTCCTTTTCTTTGTGGTGTTGCCACCTGTTAATTGTTTTGTACAGTATTTGCTGCCCGTACTTAAATTAAGGCAAATAAAAACAGGCCACCACCCCAAACTGGGGCGAAGGCCTGTAAATCTCCGCGGTACCACCCAAATTGCCCTGCAAAAGCGGGGCCACTTAAAACGCTTTAACGCAGCTGCTACGTGCAGTTCATCACTGCAGGCTCC
>JAVBRS010000064.1:0-7545 GCA_031547715.1 Oscillospiraceae bacterium | reverse complement strand
ATGTAACTGTTGCTTTTACCCGCAGCAACGGCTGAATACTTTGGCACCGCTTGTTAAAAAGATGCCTGTTGTTTTATTTTAACACTTTGGGGCGCCGTTTTTCATTTTTTATGTAATATGGTGCCAATGCAAAATAAGTTTTGCCTTTTATGTACCTAAACCCGCCAAAAAAATTTTATTAAAAGCAGGGCAATAACCCCCGGCAGTGAAAGCACCGCAGCAACAAACCCCGTTACAAGGTTTGCAGGCAGGGCCACCCCGGTTACCGGTGCCAACAGGTTTACCGCTGCCAGCCCCCCCGCCCCTAAAACAGCAGAGCTTACCCCTGTAAAAAACGGGTGCCTTGTTTTACTGGCAAAGTAGCTCACAAGCAACAGGGTTAAACCCCCGCCAACAGCAAAAATATAAACCATTCTTCGCCCTTTCTGCTGCCCTGCAACAGCAAGGGCAACTTTTTTATTTCACGCCGGGCATATGCAATGGCTTCAGTGTATGCCACGCTATACTTCCAAAGCCGTTACAGCCTCAGCGGCAACTGCTGTTTCCTGCGTGTTTGTTGCCGCCTGTGCTGTACTTGCCGTTTGTGCTGTACTTGCCGTTTGTGCTGTGCTTGCCGTTTGTGCTGTGGCGGTGTTTTCCTGGTCCTCTTCAGCTTCACACGCCGGGCCGCTTACCTTTTGCTGCCCCGCTTGCAGGCCACCAAATTTTGCCCTTGCCGCCTGCGCACCCAAACCCGCCGCAGGCTTTTGCACCACGGCGCCCGCCGTATTTGCCTGCAATGCCTTTGCCAAGTTTAGCAAATACCCATGGCGGGCAAATAGAGCTTCTCTTTCAAATATAATTGCGTCAATCATGCTGCTGCCTTCCTGCATGTTAAAAAGCTGCTCATTGCGCTTAAGCATAAACTCACATTCGCGCATGTCAGCCCGTAATAATTCCAGCGGGCTTGGCTCCTTATTATCATCTTTTTTGCCAAACTTCCAAAAACTTGCCATACCTTCACCTCTGTAATATTTATGCAGGCAGTATTGGTTTTGTGCCAAAATTTTAAACGGCTTTTACCATTTTTTGTATTTTTATTTAATTCTGCATTTTATTGCAGTACAGGCCATATTAGCAGCGTTTTAGTTTTTTACAGGCAGTTTCTGCTTTTTTAAATTAGGCCGCGCGCCGCATTTTGCAAAAGGCACCTTCTCACCTTTTGCAGCAAATAGCTTTTTATTAAAGCAAAAAGCGGGCAGCTTTACCGCCCGCTTTTTACCGCCCTTTTTTATGTGCCGCCGTTTTATGTTTTAATAGCATTTTTCAACATTGGCAAAACAATAAATCATAACTCAAGTAAAGCTAAAGTCTATGTGCCCTTGGCTTACGCTTACGCCTGCCACCTTTACCCGGGTAAGGCTGCCCACCTGCAAGTTTTTTTGGCCTGCCGCAGTATAACCAACACCTTCAACATAGCTGTAGCCTGCCTGCGCCAGCACACGCCCGCTTAAAAGGCCCTCCACCGTATTATCCAGCTCAACGTATACCCCGTGCGCCGGTATTGCAATTACAATGCCGCTGAACACCTGCCCCACAAAGTTTTGCATATATTCAGCTTTGTAGCAGTCTTCACAATCACGCTCTGCGGCTATTGCCGCAATTTCCCTTGCGGTGGCTTGCTTTGCGGCGGCCGCCGCAAATTTTGCGTAGCGCGCCGTAACCTTTTGTGCAGATGCACTTTGTAAAAAAGCAGTTAATATACGGTGTATAGCCAAATCCGCATAGCGGCGAATTGGTGAGGTAAACTGTGCATAATCTGCCAGCGCAAGGCCGTAATGGCCGCCGGGGGTGGGCTCATAGGTGGCTTTTGGCATGGTGCGCAGCACAGCTAGGTGCACCGCCTTTTCAAGGGGGGTGTTAGCTGCGCTGTTTAAAATTGCAGCAAGCTGGTGCTGTGTTGGTATAGCCCCCGGCAAGAAACCGGTGCTTAAACCCAATTGGTGCAAAGTGTTTTGCAGCGCTTCAAGCCTGTCCGCTTCAGGTTGGGGGTGTACACGGTAAACAAAGGGCAGCCCACTTGCCTTTGCAAAGCGTGCAGCGGCACCGTTTGCCTGCAACATAAATTCTTCAATCATCGCTTCCGCAATGCCCGTTTCACGTTTTTCAACGCCAATGGCAACCCCGTTGCCATCCACCTTAATTGCGGCTTCATGGGTGTGAATGTCCAGGTTGCCGCGGGCGGCGCGCAGGGCGGCCAGCTTTTCATACAGCTCTCGCATTATCTGTAGCACGGGCAAAAGCATTTTATACTTCTCCAAAAACTGTTCTTCGCCTGCAAAAATACTGTTAACCTCAGTGTAAACGCCCTGCAAACGGCTTTTTATAACACTTTTTTCAAATGTTGCACTAATGTACTCACCCTTTTCATTCAACTGCACCATACATGAAAAACTAAGGCGCACCGCCCCGGGGTTCAAAGAGCAAATTCCGTTTGAGAGCTCTTTGGGCAACATTGGCACCACACTGTTTGCATAGTAAACGGATGTCCCCCTTGAAAAAGCGTCTTTATCAAGCTCGCTGCCCGGCTTTACGTAATGGCTTACATCTGCAATATGCACCCCCAAAAGGTAGCCAACCGGCAGCCGCTGAATAGAAATTGCATCGTCAATATCTTTTGTGTTTGCACCGTCTATTGTAAAAATTGGCAGGTCTGTATAGTTTTTGCGGTGGCTTATTTCCTGTTCATCAATACCCTTTTTTGCAATATGCTCAGCCTCTGTTAGCACTGGGGGTAAAAATGCCGGGTAAATACCGGCATTGTATAAAATGGCAGCGCTTGAACCAGCTGCACTATTGCCGCTGCCAAAAACAGCAATAACAGCAGCCCTATGGGCATAATGGCTGCCGCCGCGGGTTAAGCGCACCTGAACTTTATCTTTTGCCTTTACAGTTTTTGTGCTGCCTGAAAATTGTATGGCAATGCCCGTGCTGCCCGCCGGGCAAAATACCAAGTACCCGTTTTCCTCTTCTACGGTGCCGGTAAACTCCGGCTGCATTTGCGTAATTTCCTTAACGCGCCCTTCCTGCTTTGCACCGTTATTATAGCTTGTTACAGCAAGCAGCACCCTGTCTTTCGGCATTGCACCAAGCATAAATTTACCCGGTACAAAAATATCTTCGCCGCCCTCTGTACGGGCAAAACCGTAAGTTGGGTGCAGTTTAACAATGGTTGCTTCCACCTGGTTTTGCGTGGCAACAGCATTACCTCTGGCTACCACACCACCTTTGGCTACAGCGCCACCCCTGGCAACAGCATTACCTCTGGCTACCACGCCACCTTTAGCTATAGCGCCACCATTGGCTACCCCTGTACCTTTTACTGCACCACCGGTATGCCTTTTATTGCCACCTGCATTATTTTCACGGCCAATGGTTGTGCTTATATCTTCGGCTGCATAGCTTTTGCTTTTACCTGCAGTTTCAAGTGCCTTGCGCTGTGCCGGTGCAAAAGCAACGCCACCTGTTTTTTGGGGCTGCCTTGCGCGCCGGCCCTGCAGCCCCATTTTTATATCAGGCTGTGCATTTGCGGCGGCAATGCTATATAAACGGCCGTTTTTTTGCAAAACGCCGTCCCTCACCATTTTGTCAAGGGCTGGGCCAAGTGCCGCTTGCTGCGGCAATACAATTTGCAGCTGTGCAAAGCGCAGTGGGCCACGTTTTAATTGTTTCAAAATTTTATCTTCTAATGCCAAGCTTTAAGCCCGCCTTTCTATATTGGGTAATTTAGTTTGCCCAAAACCGTATAAAATAAAAAAACCTGCCAACCGGCAGGTTTTTGTACTATGAAAACAAACCGACGACCGCCATTGCGAGAATTAAAATGAAAAACCCAATGGCGAAATATTTTGTATACTTTACCACCAGTAAGTCGTTCGAGCGCCCTCTGCCTTCAGACAGCATCATGTCGCCGCCAAGTGCACCGGAAAGGCCGTTGCCCTTAGACTCTTGCATGGCCACCAGGGCAATAATAATAACTGCTGCAAAAATTATAAATGCGCCCAGCACAATTTCAATAGTTGTCATTTTTTAAACCTCCAAGCTGTAAGCGAATGTATTATACCATGCGGCGAATGAAAAAGCAAATAACTTTTAAATAAACTTTATAAAGTGGTTTGCGTGGCAATATCTTCCGCTTTTATGGTTGCGCCCGCCCCCGGCAGGTTACGCACCCTGTATCGGGCGGGGTTTGCCAAATCGTATGAAGAAGCAAGTTTTACACTTTTAATACCGTCGCCCTTTTTTAAATTTACTGTGGCAACGCCTGCGGTATTTTTTGTGGTCTTTTCAGGTATCTGTGCGCTGTTTACAAGCAATAGGCGGCCTGCACTTGTTTCAATTGCAAACTCTGTTTCCTCTTCAATATGGAAAAAGCGCACGGCATCCTCTTTCTCTGAGTATGCATTTACAAGCTTGCGGCGGTTTGTTTTTGTCTCGTAGGCGTTTAAAGGCACCCTCGCCGCCTTTCCCCCTGCAAAGAAAATTAAAATGCTGCCTTTGTAAGTCTCAGTAACCACCATAAAAATGGGTTCTTCCCCATCCTCCATACCGAGGTGGGCTGGCAGGTAAACACCCATTACACTTGCTTTTGTATCCTCAAAATCTGCACCGCGGGCTTTGTAAACCTGCTGTTTATTGGTGAAGAAAAGCAAATGCACATCGTTCTTTGTCTCTACGGTGTAGGCAATTTCATCACCTTCTTTTAACTTGTGCTCGCCACCCATACGTAGAGAAAGTGGGGTAATTTTTTTGAAGTAATTCTCTTTTGTAAAAAACATGTGCACAGGGTAACTGGGCACCTCTTCCTCGGCTTCCCCCTCTTCCCCTTCTTCGGCGTTGTACAAAATTTCTGTTTTGCGCGGTGCACCGTAGCTTTGTGCAACAGTTTTCAGCTCTTTAATAATAACGGCTTTAAGTTTTGCCGCGCTGCCCAAAAGGGCGGCAAGTTCTGCAATTTCTTTTTCCAGTGCTGTTATTTCGGCTGTTCGTTTTAAAATGTACTCTCGGTTAAGGTGGCGCAGGCGTATTTCTGCCACATACTCCGCCTGGGTTTTGTCTATTCCAAACCCTATCATCAGGTTTGGCACAACCTCGCTTTCCTCCTGTGTTTCACGCACAATACGCACCGCTTTGTCAATGTCCATTAAAATGGTGGCAAGGCCCTGTAAAAGGTGCAGGCGGTTCTCTTTAACGGTTTTGTCGTAGTATGTGCGGCGGCGCACACACTCACTTCTAAAGGCAACCCATTCACTTAAAATTGCACCCACGCCAAGCACCTGTGGTATGCCGCCAATAAGTATATTAAAATTGCAGGAAAATGCATCTTCCAGCGGGGTAATGCGGCACAGCTTTTGCATAAACCGTTCAGGGTCCACCCCGCGCTTTAAGTCCAGCGCAAGTTTAAGGCCGTTTAGGTCTGTCTCGTCTCGCATGTCGTTAATTTCTTTAATTTTACCAAGCTTCACCAGTTCTGAAATTTTGTCCATCACCGCTTCAACGGTGGTTGTAGGCGGTATTTCAGTAACCTCTACAACGTTGTCACCGGGGGTGAAGTTGTATTTTGCCCGCACCCGAAGTGAGCCGCGCCCGGTCTCGTAAACCTTGCGCAGTTCATCTTCATTGTACAGGTAATAACCCCCACCAATAAAATCCGGGGCTTTTAGTGTGGTGGTCAAATCATGGTTTTGGTCTTGCATAATGGCAATTGTGGTTTCGCACAGCTCTGCCACATTGAACGAGCAAATTGAGCTTGCCATGCCCACTGCAATGCCCAATGTGTTGTTTGCCAAAATAGTTGGAAAGGACACCGGCAGCAAAGTGGGCTCTTTTCTTGTGCTGTCGTAGTTGTCGGTAAAATCAACCGTATCTTTGTCAATGTCGCCAAAAACCTCTTTGCACAAAGTGGCCAACTTCGCCTCTGTATAGCGTGAGGCCGCATAAGACATATCTCTTGAATATGCTTTGCCAAAGTTCCCCTTAGATTCAACAAAGGGTGTAAGCAAAGCCTCGTTCCCCCGTGAAAGGCGCACCATAGTTTCATATATGGCTTGGTCGCCGTGGGGGTTAAGGCGCATTGTAGCGCCCACAATGTTGGCACTTTTTGTAAAGCCGCCGTTTAAAAGGCCCATTTCATACATGGTGTAAAGTAGCTTGCGGTGAGAGGGTTTAAAACCATCTATGTCCGGCAGTGCACGGGAAATAATTACGCTCATGGCGTATGGCATATAGTTTTTTTCCAGCGTGTGGGTTATTGGTGTCTCCTGCACAATACCGGCGCCTGCAATCTCCACATTGTCGCCCATTTGTGGGCGCTTTGTCTCTTTTGCTTGTTTTTTTGCTCTAGCCAAAACTCTCTCCTTTACGCCAAATCAAGGTCGTCTAAATACAGGTGGCCATTTTCTGCAATGTGGGTTTTTCGGCCGTTTAAATTGTCGCCAAGCAACATGTCAAATACCTCGGCTGTGCGCTGCACATCCTCCGGCATTACTTTAACAAGGCGGCGTGTCTCTGGGTTCATAGTGGTAAGCCACATCATATCCGGCTCGTTTTCGCCAAGGCCTTTTGAGCGCTGCACAGTATATTTTGCGTCCCCAATTTTTTCAAATATGGCCTGCTTTTCCGGCTCGCTGTAAGCGAAGTAAGTTTTGCCTTTTGCAGTTATCTCATAAAGCGGGGTCTCTGCAATATACACATAACCTTCTTCAATAAGTTTCGGTGTAAGGCGATACAGCATGGTTAGTATAAGGGTGCGTATCTGGTAACCGTCCACATCTGCGTCTGTGCAAATTATTACTTTGCTCCACCTTAAATTTGCAAGGTCGAAGCTTGAAAGTTGCGCCTTTGCCTTGCCCTCAACATCCACCCCGCAGCCAAGTACCTTCATAACGTCTATAATAATTTCATTCTTAAAAATTTTGCTGTAATCTGCCTTGAGGCAGTTTAAAATTTTACCCCGCACCGGAATAATAGCCTGGAACTCGGCGTCTCTGCTGGTTTTACACGCCCCCAAAGCAGAGTCGCCCTCCACTATATAAATCTCCCTGCGGGTAAGGTCTTTTGTTCTGCAGTCAACAAACTTCTGCACCCGGTTTGTAAGGTCAACAGAAGATGAGAGGCTTTTTTTCAAGGCCTGCTTTGTTTGGTCGGCCTGTTCCCTGGCGCGCATGTTAATAAGCACTTGTGTGCCAATTTTTTGGGCATCGTCAGGGTTTTCCAAAAAGTAAACTTCAAGGCTGTGGCGCAAAAACTCTGTCATGGCCTGGGTTATAAACCTGTTGGTAATTGCTTTTTTTGTTTGGTTGGCGTAGCTTGTAATATTTGAAAACGAGCTGCTTACAAAAGCAAGGCTGTCTTCAATGTCTATAAATTTTATTTTGTGGTCGCCTTTTTTATAAAGATTTTTCGTTTTTAAAAATGTATCAATCTGGCTTACAAAGGCTGTTTTTGTGGCGTCTTCCGGGCTTCCGCCGTGCTCCAGCCAGCTTGAGTTATGGTAGTACTCCAGTT
>JAVBRS010000059.1:0-2876 GCA_031547715.1 Oscillospiraceae bacterium | reverse complement strand
CCCCCTTCGCTTTTATAACGCAAAAGTTGCTTAACTGCGTATTCCATGGTGTACACATCTGTTCCAACAGTCAGGCCAAGGGCTTTAAGCTGCATAAAAATTTGCGTTATCTGCGGCACTGCAAGCCCCATCTCCCCAAGGCGGTCCGCCTCTTTAAAAATGTTCTCGGTTTTGCCGTACATGGCCACCTCGCCCTTTTCAAGCACCAGCACCTTTTCGGCGTAGCGCGCTATATCCTCCATAGAGTGGGATACAAGCACAACCGCCATGCCGCTTTTTTTGTGGTAGGCGTGCACCCCTGAAAGTATGCTTTCTCTGCCGGCGGGGTCAAGCCCTGCCGCAGGTTCATCCAGCACAAGTACCTCAGGGCGCATGGCAACAACGCCGGCCATTGCCACACGGCGCTTCTGCCCGCCTGAGAGCTCGAACGGGCTTTTTTTAAACCAACCTTCTTCAACGCCGCAAAATTCCGCTGCCTCTCTTACGGCTATATCAATTTCCTCTTCGCTCATGCCCATGTTTTTAGGGCCGAAGGCAATGTCTTTGTAAACCGTCTCTTCAAATAACTGGTATTCCGGGTACTGAAAAACAAGGCCTACCTTAAAACGTATACGGCCTATTTCTTTCGGGTTCTCCCATATGTTCTGCCCGTCCACCAGCACACGGCCGGCGGTGGGTTTATAAAGGCCGTTAAAGTGGCTTATTAAAGTTGATTTACCGCAGCCCGTATGGCCAATTATGCCCACAAAGGCGCCTTTTTCTATTTCAATGTTTATGTTTTTTAATGCAGTGGTTGCGTCCGGCAGGCCTGCGCCATACACAAAGCTTACATTTTCAAGGGTTATTGCCGCCGTTTCATTAGCCATTGTTCAGCACCCCACTTAAGTAGTTAAAAATGGCACCGGCGCATTCATCTGCCGTAATAATTCCGTCCGGCAGTGTCCACCCCTCAGTTTTAAGGCGCGCGGTAAGCTCTGTGGCGTCCGGCACATCAAGCCCGTACGCCTTCACCTCTTCAGGGTTTTTAAATACCTCTTTCGGGGTTCCGTCCAGCACAATCTCGCCTTTGCTCATAACAACAACACGGTCGGCCACTGTGGCCTCCTCCATGTAGTGGGTAATGTGAATAACCGTAATACCAAATGTTTTGTTTAAATCTTTCACCGTTTCCATAACCTGGGTGCGGCCGGCAGGGTCTAACATTGCTGTGGCTTCATCAAGCAGAATAACGTCCGGGCGCATGGCAACAATGCCTGCTATTGCCACCCGCTGCTTTTGCCCGCCGGAAAGTTTGTGCGGCCCCACCCCTGCCAAATGCCCAATGCCCACCTGCGCCATGGCGCCGTCTATTCGCCGGCGCATTTCCTGCGGCTCTACCCCAAGGTTTTCAAGGCCAAAAGCAACGTCCTCTTCAACTGTGGTTGCAACAATCTGGTTGTCAGGGTTTTGGAATACCATGCCAACCTTCTGGCGTATAGGCAGTAAGTTACCCTCCTCTTTGGTGTTTAGGCCGGCAACGTACACCGTGCCGCCGGCGGGTAGCAAAATTGCATTAAAATGCTTTGCCAAAGTAGATTTACCACTGCCGTTGGCCCCTAAAACAGCAACAAAGCTGCCCTTCTCCACCTCAAAGTTCAGCGAGCGCAAAGCAGGTTCCGGTGCGTCTAGGTATTTGAAGGTGAGGTTTTGTGTTTCAATAATTTGCTGGTTGTGCATTACTGTTGTTCTCGCCTTTCTTGTGGGCGGTTTTCGCCTTCCACTTATATTCGGTAAAAATTTATGCAATGTACATGCATAAACCCGTTTAACCTGTGCTGCCCGGCAGCTTAATAAAAATTAAAAGCTGCCATTAAATAGTTTTAACCTTGGCTGCTATACCAGAATAAGCACAAATTTTGCCGTATTTTGTATAAAAACAAGTAAATATTGCCATTTGTATAAATTTTATCTGTTTCTATCAGCCGGGCAAAGGTGCATTGCTCGCAAGCCAAAATGCAGTGCCGCCGCATGGCAGCACACCGCCTGTGCTTTTAACCGGCAGGCCAATTTCACTGCAGGTTGTAAGCCCGCCAAAGGCCGGGGTGAGTGCAAAATTTAAAATGTACTGCATTGCCGCCGGTGAAAGGCCTGCTGTATAACTGTTAACCGCAAAAAACAGCGGTGTATCGCTTAGCAGCCCCTTACAAAGCTCTATTAAGGCGTAAATATTATCTTCAAGCTTCCAAATTTCACCGCCGGGGCCGCGGCCGTAACTTGGCGGGTCCATAATAATGGCATCGTACTTTTGCCCGCGGCGTATTTCGCGGCCGGCAAATTTTGTGCAGTCGTCAACTATCCACCTTATTGGGGCGCCGGCAAGCCCGCTTATGGCGGCATTTTCTTTGCCCCATGCAACCATACCCTTAGATGCATCTACGTGGGTTACACTGGCCCCTGCAGCAGCGCAGGCAAGGGTTGCCCCACCGGTATAGCCAAACAGGTTCAATATTTTTAAAGGCCTTTCTGCCGCTGCAATTGCCGTTGCATAATAGGCCCAGTTAACCGCTTGCTCCGGGAAAACGCCGGTGTGCTTAAACCCTGTGGGGGACACGGTAAAGGTTAAGTTTTCCCATTTTATATTCCACTTTTCCGGCAGGTTTTTTTTGTACTCCCATGCCCCGCCACCGCTGCCGGCACGCTTGTAAACGGCGTGGGCGGCGTTCCAAATGGGGCCTTCCTTTCCCTGCCACACCACCTGTGGGTCCGGGCGCACCAGCACAACATCGCCCCAGCGCTCCAGCCGGTTGCCGTTCATGGTGTCCAGCACCTCATATTCTTGCCAACCGGTTGCCCTGCGCATTGTCATGCCCTTCCTTTGTTTGCTTTACTTTTTATGT
>JAVBRS010000043.1:0-2551 GCA_031547715.1 Oscillospiraceae bacterium | reverse complement strand
GGAGGGGTGAATTTTACACTTGGCAGCGACGGCCACAGACTTGCGGCAAAGCACGACGGCTTTTTTGAAATGGCCGGTATGCTGCAAACGTTAGGTGTGCAGGGCATTGCCGCTTACAAAAGCCGCAAAGGCGAATTGCTGCATTGGTAGAAATATATTTGGTTATTTTAAATAAAAAAGCGCTTAAGCAAGATGAAAAACATGTAAAATGTAACTACATTTTGCATGTTTTTTATTTAAAAACTGCGGTTTACATGTTACAATGTTATTAAAGTAAATATAAAAAAGGGGGCGCTATATTTGCAAAATGGAGACAAGGGTGAAGAGGCAAAAACATTGCAAGAACGGCTTGCCCTTTTTTTAAAGGGCGACGAATATGCCGCATACCAAATTTTTGGTGCGCATTTTTGCACGGTAAAGGGCGGCACCGGTGGGTGCTTCAGGGTTTTTGCGCCCAAGGCTACAGCGGTGAGTGTTGTTGGTAACTTTAACGGCTGGGTTGTGGGGGCAAACCCCATGGCCCCAATAGCACCGGGTGTATATGAGGCTTTTGTGCCGGGGCTGTTGACCTTTGCTGAATACAAGTATGCCGTTGCTGTACCGGGGGGCAAAACCACGCTGAAAACCGACCCTTACGCGGCCCACACTGAAACAAGGCCGGGGCAGGCGGCCAAAGTGTTTGACATAAGCCGTTACAGCTGGCAGGATGTGGAATATAAAAAAGCGCAGCAACAAGTTAACCCGTTTGAAAGGCCCATGAATATATACGAGCTGCACGCAGGCAGCTGGCGCAGGTATGAAGACGGCAATTTTTACAATTACCAAGAGCTTGCCCGCCAACTGGTGCCCTACCTGCAGGAGATGGGTTACACACACATTGAATTTATGCCGCTTACCGAGTACCCTTTTGACGGCAGCTGGGGCTACCAGGTTACCGGTTACTTTGCACCCACAGCACGTTACGGCACCCCGGAAGATTTTATGGCTATGGTTGATGCATTTCATTCAGCGGGTATTGGTGTGCTGCTGGACTTTGTACCGGCACATTTCCCGAAGGATGAGTTTGGCCTTGCCGAGTTTGACGGCACGCCGCTATATGAAGACGGCAACCCTAAACGGGGCCGGCATGAAGAATGGGGTACACTGGTTTTTGATTTTGGAAAACCATGTGTGCAAAGTTTTTTAATAAGCAGTGCACTTTATTGGTTAAAAGAGATGCATATTGATGGCCTTAGGGTTGACGCTGTAGCCAGCATGCTTTATTTAGACTACGGGAGAAAAGAAGGCGAGTGGCAGAAAAACACCGGCGGCGGGCGTGAAAACCTTGAAGCGGTTGCCTTTTTAAAAAAGCTTAATGCAGCTGTGCGCACCCAATGCCCCGGGGCAATAACCATTGCGGAGGAAAGCACGGCTTGGCCGGGGGTTACCGCGCCGCTTGAAGATGGGGGCCTGGGCTTTCACTTCAAATGGAACATGGGATGGATGAACGACATACTCTCTTACATTGGCACCGACCCTTTTTTCAAAAAAGGTGTCCATGAAAAGCTAACATTTTCTTTTCACTACGCTTATTCAGAGCGGTATATTCTGCCGCTGTCTCACGATGAAGTGGTACATGGGAAATTGTCGCTTATAAACAAGCAGCCCGGCAGCTACGAAGAAAAGTTTGCAGGCTTGAAGGTCCTGTACAGCTTCATGGCTGCGCACCCCGGTAAAAAGCTGCTTTTTATGGGTGGCGAGTTTGGCCAGTTTATTGAGTGGAACGAAGCGCAGGAACTGGACTGGCTGTTGCTTAGCTACGAAACGCACAGGGAAATGAAAAATTTTACTGCAAAACTTAATAATTTTTATAAAAACACGCCGGCGCTATGGCAACAAGATTATATGCAGGGTGGTTGCCTGCCGCTGGTTATGGATGATGACAGCCAGAACATAATAGCTTTTTTGCGCATTGCAAAAAACGGCGCAGGCATACTGGCGGTGTGCAACTTTGCACCGGTGGCCCGCGGCATGTACAAAATAGGCGTGCCTGCAATGGGCGGCTATAGGCAATGTTTCACAACGGGTGAACAGGCAAAAAGCGGTGCCGCGGCGCAGCAAACAGCCACCGCCCTAAAGGGTAAAATGCACGGGCAAGCGCAGTACATAAGCGTTGATATACCGGGGCTTACCGCGCTGTTTTTTGAAACGCCGCCCCTGTGAGGCAAAAAAATACTAAAACCGCAACCTGCTTAAAACTATAGCATACGTACTGGTTGTTGCAGGGCAAAGCATTACAGCAAGCCTAAAAAAGCAGGGGGCGGGTGCAAAAAATGCAAAAACATGTGTTAAAAGGCGTGTGAGCGAAAAGCCAAGAAGGCAGTGGACTGCGTGCGCCAAGCGGTGAAAAGCAAAAAGTAAGCGGCCGGCGGGCGAACTTGAAGTAATTAAGCAGGGGTGCCGGCGGGCGGGTTTGCTAAGCAGGTAAAAGCAAAAAGCGGGCGGCCTGCGGGCAAACTTAGGGGTAATTAAGCAGGTAGGCCGGCGGGCAACTTAGGGGTAATTAAGCAGG
>JAVBRS010000155.1:0-8536 GCA_031547715.1 Oscillospiraceae bacterium | reverse complement strand
TCCTCTGAGTGTGGAAAATGATGCGGCTTACGGCGGTGCCGGTGGCTGGTGCAAGCACCGGTATTGCAAGGCGCAGCCGTGTGTTGTAAGTTTTACTGCCGGTGGCGGGTAACATGTTCTGGCCTTGCGGCCTTCGGGCAGCGGCTTCTGCGGCAGTGCATGCCCTCCTCCTGCTGTCGTTTCCGCTGTTCTGCTTTGTGGCCGGCGGTCAGCTCTTTTTGCCGGCAATACTTGTTTTTATACATCACCGCTTCGTCTGTTGTGGCTTTGTGGCAGCTGGGCGTAGCTTTGGTTGCCGTTTATAAGGCGATGGTTATCTTCTTCAGCTGGTGCCGGTACATTGTTTTGCCGGTCACCAATTCATTACCCCACCCGTGTAATGCTGCTCGGTTTCAAGTTCCTTCGGCAATTTTCTTTTTGGTTTTTCTTTTTCTTCCTGCGCCCAGCTGTGCAGTACAAGCCTGTTTAAAGCCTGGCTCATTGCATCAACGCGGTCATCATGTGTACCGTTTGGAAAAGCGGCACATTCCTCAACAAACCTACCGGTAAAGGGTGCCCCTTCAGGCAGGTAAACATTACCCGCTTCAATGGCGGCAGATATGGCGTTGACCCTTGCAATTTTGCCGCCCTTTGGTTCTACCGGCAAAATTTGCACAAATTCTTTGGCCAGAATGTCAATTATTGCGCTGCCGTTGGCTTTGTCTTCAATTAAAATTGCGGCGGTTGGGCAAGCCCTGCTCGCTGTTCGTATGGCGTTTAAAGTTTCTGTAAAACTCATGCGCCTTGTATCTTCTGCAAGAAGGTAAATTTTTACGCCGTGCCTGCCCCAGGTTTGAACAGACACATAGTCGCTGCTGGGGGTGTTTTTAAAGGCGGCATCTACACTTATAACAGCCTGTGTAATGTTTGGCGGTGCATTGTACTGGTAAAACTGCCACCAGCTTCGTTTCAAAATTTCACCTTGTGCCGCACTTGGCCTGCCTTGAAAAAGCGCATTCCAAGTTCGGGTACCTTCTTTACTTTCAAAGCTTTGTTTGTACGCTGCAAGCCAAGCGGCATCTTTGCCAAGCTCCGGTGCAAGGGGGGCGCCAACAGGCCTTTCAAGGGGGTCGTTTTCCTCTGCTTCGCAGGGTAAGTTAATGTGCTGCACCCATTTTTCACTGTTTAAAATACGCCCGGCAAGGTCATCTTCATGCCAGCGGGTTTGTATAAGCACTACTTTTGCGCCTGGTGCAAGGCGGGTTTTAAAAGTGTTTTGCCACTCTTCAAAAATGCGGTCTCTATAGCGTTCGCTGTCGGCCTCGCGCCGGTTTTTTATAGGGTCGTCAATTACCATTAAGTTGCAAGCACGCCCTGTAATGCCGGCAAAAACGCCGGTGCTAAGCATACCGCCAATTTGGTTGTCTAGCTCAAATTCACTGCTGCTGCGGGGGCTTTTTGCAAGGCCGGTGCCAAGTGCTGCACCGAAATGCAGCAGCTTTTCCCGGTTGCGGCGGCCAAAGTGTGCCGCGAACTGCCGGTTATAGCTTATTTCTATTACCCGGTGCAAAGGGTTTTTACTGAGGTACCAACTTGGCAACGCCTCGGTTATTGCCATACTTTTGCCATGCTGTGGCGGCATGTTCACAACTAAAATTTCATAC
This sequence comes from Oscillospiraceae bacterium, assembly GCA_031547715.1. Classification (GTDB taxonomy): domain Bacteria; phylum Bacillota; class Clostridia; order Oscillospirales; family Ruminococcaceae; genus JAVBRS01. The sequence goes on along the minus strand of JAVBRS010000155.1, from coordinate 6,893 downwards.
GGTTTGCAGGTTTTGCGTTCCACAAACTCCTCAACCGCCCGGCAAAGGTAAGTTGCCACAGCAGTGTGTAAAAAATAACCCTCGTAAACATACTCTAAGTAGCATTCATAATTATGAAGTGGGTTTTTTACAAAAGGTGCAGTGGTATTGCCAAAAAGAACTTCAGGGGTTAAAACTTGCCCTTTAGCACCGCCCCCAAAAAAAAGGCGGGGGTGGCCAAGCTTTTTTTTGCCGGTAGAATAAATAAGCGTTGTACCGCCATAAAGCATATTAAAACGGCAGGGGTTTATTGTGGGCAAAATACGGTCCTTTCGTGTGTGGGTAGTTTATAGTACAGCGCTTTTGGTAAAATATAGGTACACCAGTTAGCTACAAGCCGCTCCTTAGCGCTTAAAGCGTATTTGAAAATTAAAAAAATAACCCTGCGCACAGATATTTTTAAACTCTACGAATGGCTTGAAACTAACTGCAGTTAACTATAACAATTTCGAACATGCTTGTCAATGCTTTTAGCGTAAATTTTTGCAAACATATTGCGCCCACCCCGCAATAAGCGTATAATGTTTAAAACGCAAAGGTGGGGTGCAACATGGGTTCAGCAGCAGGCCGGGAAATTTTTATGCGCAATTTGCGCCATTATATGCAGGTAAAAGGGGTGGACCGCAGCCAGCTTGCAAAGGAGCTTGGCATTAGTTACACCACCCTGGCAGACTGGTACAACGGGGTAAAATACCCCAGGATTGAGGCGGTTGAAAAACTTGCAGCGTATTTAAATATAAGCGCCGCAACCCTGACAAGCGACACGCCTGAAGTTACATTTGACGATTTTACCTATGCCTTTTTTGATGAGGCGAAAGAGCTGACAAGGGAAAACAAAGAAAAGCTGCTGGAAATGGCGCGCTTTTTTAAAGAACAGCAGGATAAAGAGAAAGATAAAAGATAGGCCGCATATGGCGGTGGCAGGGGGTAAGGGTTGGTAACATTAGGGCAAATTTACAAAGACCTTGATGAGCAGAAAATTGCTTTATACCCTTATGAAATTGGTGGCCCCAAAGCCCTTACCATGGAGATGCTAGGGCGTTATGCCATATTTTTTGATTGGCGTATGTTTACCACTTTAGCTGAAATAAACCAGGCGCTTGTGCATGAAATTGGCCATTGCGCAACCGGTGCAACCCACAGGGTGTACAGCCGGTACGACCTTGTGGAAAAGCACGAATACAAGGCAAACCGCTTTGCCATTGAAAGGTATTTACCTTGGGAAGAAATTGAAGATGCAATGCAACACGGCCTTACAGAACCTTGGCAGTTGGCAGATTGGTTTGGCCTGCCACAGCAATTTATAGAAAAGGCGTTATTCCACTACATAAATACCCGCCAGCATCCATTTAGTGTTAATAATGCTGTAGAATTTTACAACGAAGAAGAATAACCCTTGCAAAGTGTAGCTTTGCAAGGGTTATTCTTTGCGATGTTCATATTGCAAGGGTAAACCATGACTGAACCCGGGTACCCTTTGCAGAGGTTATTATTTGCAAGGGTAATATTGCAAAACTTTTTTGTTACTTCGAACTTTCTACTTTGCAGGGGGGATTATTTACAAGGGCCATATTGCTAGCGCCGGCGCCAAGGCAAAAATTTGTGCCTTTTTAATGGTTATTCTTTATGTAGATTATATGGTAACTGTGCGTTAAGTAAACAATACACCCGGCCATGGCTGCCGGGTGCTGTTTTTTGCCTTACGCTTAAATAGTTACTTGTATAAGCTGTAGCAATAGGCTAATTACCGGTATAAATTTCAACTTGTTAAGTGGTTGTTATAAAAGCAGCGCAACAATACAGCCGCAGGTAAAAACTGTAACATACACACACAGCTGCCGGTGGCAAACAATTATTTGTAAAGTGTTAAAGGTATTTTGGCATTCAGCTGCTATAAGCGTTAACTGCAGCAACAATGCAGCCGCTAATTTTCAGCTCGAGTTTGCCATGCCATAGTTTTAGTAGTTTCATCAGCTGGTTATCTGCCGGCTATTCATGCAAAAAGGTGCAAGCTAACTTGTTTATATATACACCACGGGCATAAGCGCACCTAAAGTACACCAATTTTTTGGCGGGCAATTTTCTGTGCTTGGGCCTAATTGTTAGCCGTTAACACGGCTTATTTGCAGGTTGTCTTTTTGTACAGGTTGTGTTGCACTGTTTACTGCTGTAAGTTTGCAGCCACGGTTGTTCCGGTGCCGGCAGTTTGCTGTTAACGGCGGCGTTTATACAAGGTTTGCCGCCCCAATAATACCGGCGTCGTTGCCAAGCTGGGCAACTTCAACCACGGGTATTACGGCGTGGCTGCCGGCGTATGCCCCGGCTGCAATAAGGCGGTTTAGTGGCACAGTTAAAGCAGCCCCTGCACCGGAAAGGCCGCCGGAAAGCAGTATCTTTTGCGGCCGAAAAACATTTATTATATTAACAATGCCGTCTGCCAAATATTGAACATAGGCACTCAGCACCGCTGCCGCAGCAGTGTCTTGCTGTGCGGCGGCCTTAAAAATATGCGGGGCCTCAAGGTTTTGCCCGCCAGGCCCGCCAAATGTACAAAGCAGGCTTTCAGGGTGGGCTTCGGCCGCGCGTTTTGCCTGGCGCACAAGCGCAGTGGCAGAGGCATAGGCTTCGTAACAGCCCTTTCTTCCGCAGCTGCATTGCTCACCGCCGGCAACAAGGGTGGTATGGCCAAACTCTGCCCCACCGGGGGCGCCGCCGTCAAACAGCTTGCCGTCAATAACAAAGCCGCTGCCCACACCTGTGCCAAGGGTTATCATAGCGGCATTTTTACAGCCCTTTGCCGCCCCGGCACAAACTTCGCCAAGGGCTGCACAACTAGCGTCATTTCCAAGGTAAACCGGCAGGTGCAGGCTTTCCTCCAGCATGCTGGCCAAAGGCACACCCTCCCACCCTAAGTTTGGTGTATACACTACAAGGCCGGCAGTGCGCTCTACAAGGCCGGGGCAGCCAACCCCAATTCCCGCAAAGTCTGCGGCGGTAAGGCCGGTGGCGGCAAAAACTTCTTTAACAGCATCTGTAATGTCGCCAACAACATCTGCAACAGGGCGTGCAGCACCGGTTTTGCGGCTTGCGGTGGCAAGTATTTCATTTTCGGTGTTTATAACACCTACATATACATTTGTTCCGCCAATGTCCACACCAATGCGGTGTTTTTTACCTTTTTCAGCAGGTTCAATGTAAGTTTTTAATATACGGCAACACCCTTCTATGGTGTAGGTGCCGCTGCCGGCTTCCACAAAAAGGCTGTCGCCTTTTATAAAGGGCAATACTTCACCACCGCAGGTAAGTGTGCCGCTGCCGCCCAGAACCAAAAGGTGGTGGAAGCTGGCGCCGTTTGCATAACCGGCTGTGTGGCCGGCAACCTGCAAATCATCCACTGTAAAAAATGGGCAGCGGCACAAATGCTCGCCAAAATTATAGTTTTGCGCAGCGGGGGAAAGGTTCATAACATCCAGTGCTTTTTCAATGTGCAGTGGGCGGCGGGTGCCACCGGGGGTTGTGCGCCCATAGTCAAACACTCGGTAGGCAACGTTGCTGCTCTGCTGTACCTCGGCAAGGGTTATGCCTGCCCCAACGGCATGCACAGTGCCGGGTTCAATTAAAAAAACATCGCCTTTTTTAACCGGCACAATGTTCAAAAGGCCGGGCAGGCTGCCTTGCTCAATGGCGCTGCTCAGCTCGGCACGGGTCAAGGCATTTTTAAAGCCATAACAAAGGCAGGCACCTTCCTCACAGTCAAGCACCAGCCACATTTCCGTTTTGCCGGGCTCGCCCTCGTGGGCCATTGCGTAGGCGTCGCCAGGGTGCACTTGAACAGACAGGTCACTGCCGGTATCTATAAGTTTAATAAGTAACGGGAAGTTTTTGCCGGGACTTGCAAACCCCGCGGGGTTGCGCCCTGCTGCACGTTCGGCGCTAATGCGCTCGGTTAAAGTTGCCCCGGCAAAACGGCCGGTTCCAATAAGGGCCTCACCATCCGGGTGGCAAGAGAGCTCCCAGCTCTCCGCCCAAACCTCACCCGGGTATTCTTTTCCGTAGTCTCTCTTCAGGCGCCGGCCGCCCCAAATATAATCTTTTCCGCAGGCTATAAGTTTGTATATTGCCATTTTGCCCTCCGCATTATTCACCAGTCAATGGTTTTAGTACGCCCCGTGTTTTTCCAAAAGGGCCTGCCGTTCATCCCACAGCTTTTGAGAAAGGTCTACATAATGGCGGTGTGGGTTTTCAAAACGCTTTGTCTCTTCCCACAAATGTTCAACGCTGGTGCGGCAGTAGCTTTGTACGGCCTTAAGTTCAGGCGGCGTGTAAACCAGGTTGCCTTTTTCAAAAATTGGCAAAAGAAGCTGCTTTGCGTGTACGTTTGTAAATGTACGCCTTTTCCATGTTTCGGCGGGGTCAAACATTGTAATTCCGTCGGTAACATCCACAATTTCATCGGCCATGGCAACATAATCAGCCAGGGCATTGTTTGTCTCGTTGTCATAAATGCGGTAAACCTTTTTAAGGTGGGGGGTGGTAATTTTACCTTGGGTTTCGCTAAGTTTAATTTTGGGCGTATAGCTGCCGTCTTTGTTTTGCACGGCAACAAGCTTATAAACCCCGCCAAACACAGGTGCACTTTTAGAGGTTATAAGCTTTTCACCAATGCCAAAGCTGGTAACCCTTGCACCTTGCAACAGCAGGTCTCTGATAATGTATTCATCCAGTGAATTGGAGGCGACAATGCCGACATCTGCATAACCGGCGCCATCCAGCACGGTGCGGGCCTGTTTTGAAAGGTAGGCAATATCGCCGGAATCTATTCGCACACCGGCGGGGCGTATGCCAAGGGGGGCTAAAACTTCATCAAAAACTTTTATAGCGTTTGGCAGGCCGCTTTTTAAAACGTTATATGTATCAATTAATAAAATGCAGTTTTTGGGGTAAAGGCGCGCGTAGGCTGCAAAAGCCTCATGCTCGCTTTCAAACATTTGCACCCAGCTGTGGGCCATAGTGCCTACGGCAGGTATGCCGTAAAGTTGGTCTGCCAATACGCAGCTGGTGTTGGCGCACCCGCCAATATAAGCTGCCCTTGCACCTAAAACGGCAGCATCATAACTTTGGGCGCGCCTTGCCCCAAACTCTGAAACCGGCCGCCCGGCTGCTGCCCGCACCATACGGTTGGCTTTTGTGGCAATTAATGACTGGTGGTTTATTGTTGTAAGCAATGCCGTTTCAATCAGCTGGGCCTGTATGGCAGGCCCGCGCACGGTTACCACCGGCTCATGAGGGAAAATTGGGGTACCTTCCGGCATTGCCCAAACGTCACACTCAAACTTAAAGTTTGCAAGGTACTGCAAAAACTCCTCACCAAAAATGCCGCGGCCGCGCAGGTATTCAAGGTCACCTTCAGTGAAGTGCAGGTTTTGCAGGTAGTCTATCAACCCCTCAAGCCCGGCGGCAATGGCAAAACCTGCGCCGTCAGGCACCTCCCTGAAAAACATGTCAAAAACACAAACGGTGTCATCAGTTTTACAAAGCTTATAGCCGTTGGCCATGGTCAATTCATAAAAGTCTGTCAACATTGAAAGGTTGCGTTCAAGCCTTTGTGCCATAGGTACTCCTTCAAAATTTTGCGGCAATAGGCCACAATGTGTTTTATAGCTAAAGGTAGCAGGTAAAGTGCGGCAAGGGGGTGTTTAACGGCAGCAGTGTTTGCACCGGGCCTTTAAAGGTTGCGCTTTACATTGTGCTTGCACGGTTTAAACGCAGCTTTAACTGTTAAGCGCATAGGTGTAACTGCATTTAAAAGCAGCAGGCTTAGTATTTTTATTCACTTTCTTCGCTGCAAGGCTTTTCATCCGCGGCAGGTACAGTGCCGGTGTTTTCGGGGTGGCTAGCGGCTAAATTCGTTTTATAATAAGCCGTATAATCACCAACAAGGCCCTCGTAAATAAGCTCAAAGCCTTTATTTTCAAAATCGTGGGGGTAAACAAGGCTTTCCGGCTTGCCCATATCTACAATTCCGCTTAAAACAGTTGCAATAAATGCAGAGCAGACAAATTTATCTTCCAGCGGGTGGGCAATGCCCAAAAACTGGTAGAATAGGTTTACTATTGAATATTTGTAATGCAGTGGGCGGGCAATAAAAGGCCCCAGCCGCTTTTTAACAAGGGTGTAATCTTCACAGGTTACCAGCACCCGGTAAATTGCCACCGGCACATCTTTGTGTAAGGCAAAAAAACCGCTGTCCACCCCTTCAATAATAAAGCCCGCAGGGAACATATGCAGCGGGTTGCGCCGCCCAAAAGAATAGAAAACACCGCAGTCTTCGGTGAGTGCAAGGGATGAATGGTTGTATTTTTTACGGGTTGTAATTTGAATAATGCGGGCCAAAAATGTTTTGGAACGTGATAAAATTATATAAATATTCTGCATTGCAACCTCCATAAAACTATTTGTCGTAGCGGCGGCGCACTTTGCGTATACGTTCATTTCGGCGGCCAACATACAGTATATAGCACATATAAAATACGCCGGCTAACAGCATTAAAGCCAACAGAACTTTGAAAAACAGTGAAGTGAAAAATTCACCTATTTTGGCAATGATGAAAAGTACTAAATTGCGTTCAATATCCTGCCCGGCCAAAAGGTCAACGGTGCCAATTTCCTGCCCTGCCAGGTACAGCGTAACTGTTCCAATAACGTCACCGGCATTTACAGGTGCCGCCACTGCGTCCGGCAGGTTAAAAATGCGCTGAATGGTGGAAGCGTCACTCTCTCTGGGCAAAAGGGTTAAAAGCTCATCTGCCGGGTATAAAATAAGCGTGTCGGTCTCTTTTGAATAACGCACCCGC
>JAVBRS010000128.1:0-15225 GCA_031547715.1 Oscillospiraceae bacterium | reverse complement strand
CCGCAGCGGGTGCACCGGCCCAAACAGCCGGGGAATTTTAAATGGCCCTTTTACGCATTGCCGGCATTGTGCCGGAGAGTATTACCGACGGCCCGGGCCTTCGCTTTACATTGTTTTGCCAGGGTTGCCGCCACGCCTGCCCAGGCTGCCACAACATGGCAACCTGGCCGTTTTCAGGGGGCACTTTATACACCCCTGAGGCCATTTTTAACGAAGTGCAAAAACACCCGCTTGTTAAAGGGGTAACTTTTAGCGGCGGCGAGCCCATGGAGCAGGCGGAAGGTTTATGCGAACTTGCCACAATGTTTCTATCCAAAGGTTATGAAATAGCCTTATACACCGGCTACACCTTTGAAGAGCTGCTGTTAAACGGAACCGCCGCACAAAAAGAGCTTTTAAACCGTTGCCACATTTTAATTGACGGCCGTTTTATACAAGGGCAGCGCAACTTAAGCCTACCTTTTAGGGGCAGTGAAAACCAGCGCATTTTAAACCTGCAAAAAAGCTTGGCTGCCGGTGCCCCTATAGTTGAGGGCAGCCCACGCTGGGCAGGGATAAGTGACCTGCCGTTTTAAATTTTTAAGTGTTGCGTTAATTTAAAAAATATTTAACGGCATTATTGGGCGGCGTTAGAAGCCCTCATTCAAACCCTTACTGCGGGCCAATATTAAATACGCCATTAAACCCAAAGCAGAATTTGTTGCTTTGGGTTTAATTTTTTACAATATTTTACTTGATTTTGCATTTTATACTAAAATTTGTTTGCCAAATATGCTTTTTTTATGTATATTTAAAATTAATACATATTTTACCCCTTAATAATATAATTTATATGGAGGCCCCCATGAAAAAGGTAACAGCAGCCCTATTAGCTTTTGCACTAGCCTTCTCCCTGTCCGCCTGCGGTGAGCCCATCTCATCTTCTAGTGCCGGCGACGGTTCTTCTGAAGATATTTCAACCCTTTCCCCTTTTGAGCTTTACAGCGGGGCATTGCAAGCTATACAGAACGCCGCCTCTATTGAGATTCACACCATTACAAATTTCACCTCTGAAACCGGTGCGCAAAGCGCAACCCGTGTTACAGATGTGCAGCTTAGCGCTATACTGGGCGAAAGCCCGGACTACCATGTTGTTTCCACCCGCACACAAAATGGCACCAATACCACCCGTGATGTATACTTCACAGGTGACTACATGTATTCTGATTTTGGCACATTTAAGGGCAAAGTGCCCCTTTCTTTGGCCCAAACTTTGAAGTATGCTTACACTGCCGGCACATTTATAGAGACCTTTACAGAGGAAAACATTACAGACATAACCAGTGTGGAAAATGATGACACCACAAGAACAGTGACAATAGTTGTGGGCGCAGAGCAAGCAAAAACCCTTGCGGTTTACAACGCTGTGAACGCCGTAAGCTCCGGCGCCGCCATTGAGGTGGAAAGTGCAACAATTACCTATGTTATTAGCCCAACCGGCAAGCCGGTAAAAGAAACGGCAACCTTAACTTGCACGGTAGCAACCAGTGGCACCCCAACAAACTGCACCGTAACCATTGAAACCGAGTATGTGGGCATTGACCACCTTGAGGCTATCACCTTCCCGGATGATTTAAGCAGCTATGAAGAAACTACTATTGTGGTGAAATAAAGTTTTTGCAATGCTATGTAAAACACCTGTTAAACGGAGGGCTTTATGAAAAAAATATATTCTTTAATATTAGTTTTGGGGTTAGCCTTCACGCTAACCGCCTGTGGCGGCGGTGGGGGCAGCAGTGCAACGGTGCAAGCGCCGCAAGAAGTGTTCCAGGACTTTCAACAAAAGCTGAAACTCCTTGAAACCAGTGCCTCCTCAGAAATATCCACCACCATTGATATGACTATGGCAATGGGCGAAGAAAAGCTGGAGATGAGCATAGATTTGTATATACAGCAAATTGTGCGCTCTGCCACAGACATTGATATGTTTATGCAGATGGCAATGGACCAGGCCGGCACCGCAATAAACATGGATTTGTGGTACACCGGCGGCTATATGTATATGAATGCGCAAGGTGAAAAAATTAAAAGCGCCCTTCCCATAGACACAGTATTGGAACAGTACGGCGGTGCCAACAACATTATGCAGATGCTAAGTGAAGAAGATATTGCAAGTGCAACTTCAGCAGAAGGGGAAAACGGCACCACTGCCGTAACTTTTACACTTAACGACACCGGCGCTGCAAAAATTATGTCTACCGTTACGGGTATTGCTACCAATGAAGACACTGCACTTGAATTGACAAACGCCACGTATACCTATGTTTTTGATGCAAACGGCATCCCCCTTTCCGCCAACATTGATATGTCAATGGCTTTAACCATCAGTGCGCAAAAGGTTACCTGCACCATACAGGCAACTGCAGACTACATTGATTTTAACCACCTCACCGCAATCGACTTCCCAGAGGACCTAGACACCTATACAGAATACGCCGCTTGACATTGTTTGCCCAATGTTGTTCCGGCTTCTTAAACCAAAGAATACGAACCGCCCTATGAACATAAAAGAAGAGGCTTCGCGGCGAAGCCTCTTCTTTTATTTAAGAAGTAGTGCAGCGCTTACCTGTTTATCAGCTTCCCCTATTCATGTTTCACAAGGTGATGCTTTTGCACGTTGATACCCTTGCCGGTTACCGCTTTTTCATGCTGCAGGTTTTGTATATTACAGGTTTCACTTACCACCATTTTGCTCACTGCAACTTTGCGCTACCGGCTCGCCTATTGTGGTTTCGCGCGTTGCAGCTATACTTGCACACTATTTCCGGTTGCACATGTTGCGGGCTTCGCCTTCTATCGCTTTCACCCATTGCAGCTTTTGCGTATTTTCGGTTTCGTCCGCTGCCTTTGCCTCTGCGTTTAAACCTGCCGCTTACCCCATTTAAGTTGTGCTATTTTATCAGGCAAAAAACAAGCATGTTCGCCGCTGTTGCTTTAATGCGGCATGTGTGCCCTTTGGTAGTTTTGCTTTTGGTTTTTTATTTTTATAACACAGGCGTTGGTGTTTAAAAGTTTTTTTAATTATAATAAATTATAAAAAACAGCAAGCCGTGCACCCTGCCTTAAAAACAAAAACCGCTGCCGCAAATGCGGCCGCGGTTTTTTGCTTTTAAAATAAACACTGCAAAACTTAAACATTTACTACAGCTTTAAATATTCCATTTTTATGTCTGTTTTGGTGGCAAGCTCCGCATTTTCATATTCTTCGTAGTTGCCTTGCGCGTTAAGCCGCAAGGGTATTACAGCGCTGCGGGTGTACTTTAGCACATTGCGCAACCTGGCCAGCTCACTTTTAGAGTAAAGCACATAGCTAACACCTTCCCGCTGGGCGCGGCCGGTGCGGCCAATGCGGTGGGTGTAATACTCGTTTTCATTGGGCAGCTCAAAATTAAACACCGCCTCCACCTCCGGCACATCAATGCCGCGGGCTGCTACATCTGTGGAAACAAGAATGTTTATTTCGCCTTTTCTAAACTTTTCCATTATTTTGTTGCGGTTTTGCTGTGGCATGTCGCCATGCAGGCAGTCTGCGTTAAAGCCGCCGGTTCGCAGCTGGTCGCATAAACTTTGGGTTGCATATTTTGTGTTGCAAAATACCATTGCGCGTCGGTAACCGTTCTTCCTTATAAGGGTGGTCAGGTCCCAAAAACGCTGGCGTCCAGTACTTTCAATGCAGTATTGGGTTATTTGGGGTTCACTTTCCTGCAACGGCTCAACGGTAATTTCCTCAGGCTCTTTTTGGTACAACCAGCCAATGTCCATAACTTCGCGGCTAATGGTTGCACTGAACATGCACACCTGTTTTTTTGCGGGCAGCTTTTCCAAAATGCCAACCACATCTTTGTAAAAACCCATGTCCAGCATCTCGTCCGCCTCGTCCAGCACCACCGTCTCAACACAGCGCAAATCAAGCGTTCTGCGCTGCATGTGGTCTTTCAGGCGGCCGGGGGTTGCCACAACAATTTGCTGCGGTGTTTTAAGTGCGTTAATTTGTTTTGCAATGGGCTGGCCGCCGTACAATGCCACCACCGAAAGGCCAGGTTTAAAGGCACAAAGGGCTGAAAGCTCGTCTACAATTTGCAGACAAAGCTCCCTTGTGGGGCAAAGCACAAGGGCCATAGGTTTTTGTACACCTGCGTTTAGGCGCTCAACAATAGGCACACCGAACGCACAGGTTTTACCTGTGCCGGTTGGGGCCTTTGCGGTCACTTCTTTGCCTGCAAGCATAAGCGGTATAGCTTTTTCCTGTACTTCTGTAAGGGTGGTAAAGCCCATTTTTTCTATGGCCTGTTGTACCTCTTTTGAAAGGGAAAGCTCTTTGTATAACATGTTACTCCTTGGCACCAAGGCCCAGTTCTTCAGCGTGGGCCTTCATACCTTCAATTACAATAGCGGTAACTTCATCAACAGGCATGCCCAGCATCTCACAGCCCATGTCAATAACTTCACGGCGGCAGCCCGCTGCAAATTTTTTGTCTTTATATTTCTTTTTCACACTGGCCAGCTCTAAATCAGTAATTCCGTTGGGGCGCATTTTTGCGGTGGCACTAACAATGCCGGTAAGTTCATCTACGGTGAAAAGGCTTTTGTCCATGTTGCTCTTGGGCTCAATTTCATTGCGCAGTGTATACCCGTGTGAAAGTATGGCATATATCATGTCTTCCGGCAGGCCTACTTCTTCAAGCGGTGCCCGGGTGTAGTCAAGGTGGTCTTCCGGGTGCTGCTCATAGTCTATGTCGTGCAGGTAACCGGCAATTTCCCACTTCAGTTTGTCCTCGCCAAAATATTCTGCCATGGCGCCCATAGCTGCACTAACCGCAATTGCATGGTTTATTAAATGGGGCTGTGTAACATAGTTTGCCAAAAGTGCTTTTGCACTTTCCATTGTAAGTTCCATTTTTTCGTTCCTTTCCGCTTATGTAAAATACCTTTGGTTTTTAATTATGTAAGTATATCAAATTTTCGCCATGCGTTCAAGCTTGTTTGGCTGCCTGTTAAACGTGGGTTCCATTGTTCGCACATGCACTTCTTTGCAGCCCGCTTTCGCGGTTGTATGTTCAAGGCCTGTTTTAAATTAAGCTCAACAACATGTCTTGTTTATGCCTTTTATTTATATGGCATAGCTTGTAAAGCTGCTTTTTAAACCTTTTTGCCGGCATTTGGGTTTTATTATGCACAGGGCTTAATTAACCCCCGCACATTCTATATTTTACCTTTTATTTTTTTGAAAAACTTTAACACTTTGCTTGACAGGGGCATATATATGTGGTAAATTTACATTGCAACATTCAAACAATTGTTTAAATGATTGAGCGAACTATAAACTAAATTGAAAGAGGGCAAAATATGAAACGCACCATAGTTTTAGAAGATTTAGACTGTGCCAACTGCGCTGCCAAACTACAGGACAAAATTGGCAAATTGCCGGGTGTTACCACAGCCACAGTAAATTTTATGGGCCAAAAACTTGAGCTTGAAGCCCCGGACGATTTGTTTGACGGCATTTTAACTGAGGCAAAAGCCATTATTAAAAAGTTTGACCCAGACATAACTGTGCGGGCCTAAATTTATTTATACATAACCAAAAACTGCAGTTTAGCCTTTACTTGGGCATTAACTGCAGTTTAGCCCCAGCTTAGCCCCACACTTATAACGGTACCCCTTTTGGCTTTTGCAATGCAAGGGCTGTATTTTGTACACTTTTTTACACCGGAGGGCAAAAAATGACTAACAAGCAAAAACGGCACCTGCGTGCAATATTAATTGCCGCCGCCTTTTTTATAGCCGCGGTATTAGTGCCGGAGCGGCCTGCTGTTAACGGTTTTAGTTTAAGCTATATTCTATCATCTGCACTTTTTATTGTCAGCTATTTTATTATTGGCCTGCCGGTTTTGCGCACCGCCATTTACAACATAAGAAACGGTGAAGTTTTTGATGAAAACTTTTTAATGGCAATTGCCACCATTGGCGCTTTTTTGTTGGGCGAATTTGCAGAGGGTGTAGAGGTTATGCTGTTCTACCAGGTTGGCGAGCTTTTTCAAAGCTATGCAGTGGGCAAAAGCCGCCGCTCAATAACACAGCTTATGGATATCCGGCCGGACTTTGCAAATGTTATGCAAAACGGCACCCTTGTTAAGGTAGACCCCGGTGAAGTACAACCCGGCACCCATATAACCGTTTTGCCCGGTGAGCGCATTCCCCTTGACGGCACTGTTGTTGACGGCACTTCCGCGCTGGACACCGCAGCCCTTACAGGTGAAGCTGCCCCGAGAGAGGTAGCCCCCGGCACAGAGGTTTTAAACGGCTGTATTAACCTAAATGGCACACTTACCATTGAAGTAAGCCGGGTATACGCAGAATCTACTGTAGCCAAAATACTTGACCTGGTTGAAAATGCCAGCAGTAAAAAAGCCCCTATTGAAAATTTTATTACTAAGTTCGCCCGCTACTACACGCCCGCCGTTGTTATTACCGCCGCAGTGCTCGCAGTTGTACCGCCACTTGTTTTACCGGGCGCCACCTTCCAAACCTGGGTGTACCGTGCGCTGACATTCCTTGTCATCTCCTGCCCGTGTGCACTGGTAATCTCTGTACCGCTTGGCTTTTTCGGCGGCATTGGCGGTGCTTCCGGCGCGGGCATTTTGGTTAAAGGCTCTAACTACCTTGAGGCGCTGGCTAAAGTGCGCACCGCCGTATTTGATAAAACCGGCACACTTACAATGGGCAGTTTTTCAGTAACGGCAATAAACCCTGCAGCCGGCCACAGTGAGGATGAACTGCTTTCCCTTGCCGCCCACGCTGAGGGGTATACCACCCACCCCATTGGCCTTTCGTTGCGCAGCGCATACACAGCGCATTTTGAAAAAGGCATAGACCTTGACAATGTTACCGCCACCCTTGAAACTGCTGGCCGCGGTGTGCAAGCGAGTGTTAACGGGCAAAAAGTGTTTGCCGGCAACGCCCTTTACATGGCGGCATTGGGCCACGCCCCTTTTGAAACGCCCATTGGCACAGCGGTACACCTTGCACTTGAAGATGAATATATTGGCTATATTATAATTGCAGACACCTTGAAACCTGATGCCCAGGGCGCTATTAAAACCTTAAAGCAAGCCGGTATAAAAACAGTAATGCTAACCGGAGACAGTGAGGCCGCCGGCCGGGCTGTGGCTGCAAGCCTTGGCATACAAACCGCCTACACCCAGCTTTTACCGGCAGACAAAGTTGAAAAAGTTGAGGCCCTTATAGCAGCAAAACCTGCCGGCAGCACCCTTTGCTTTATAGGCGACGGCATTAACGACGCCCCGGTTCTTGCCCGGGCAGACATTGGCATTGCCATGGGCGGCGTTGGCTCTGACGCCGCCATTGAGGCCGCCGATATAGTAATTATGACAGACGAGCCCTCAAAAATTTACACAGCAATACGCATTGGCAAAAAAACCATGGGTATTGTTTACCAAAACATTGTTTTTGCCCTAGGTATTAAATTTTTGGTTTTAGGGCTTGGGGCCTTGGGCTTTGCTTCCATGCAGGCTGCCGTTTTTGCAGATGTAGGCGTGTCTGTTCTCGCGATTTTAAACTCCATAAGGGCGCTTAATGTTAAAAATTTGCTGTAAATTTTAAAGGCTATAAAGATGATCTTTCTTCGCCTGCGGCGCCGGTGGTTCTTGGGCAAAAAAGGCTGTGTGTAAAACTAAAGTTTTGCACACAGCCTTTTTATTCTTGCCCTTTGCCCATGTATTTTTGAAATTTACCCTTTTTTTACAAAGTTAGGCAGCACTAAAAACTTGGCTAATACACACAAAACACCAAAAATACGCAATTTTGCTTTTAATGCATTTTGCACTGCTTAGTGCGCCGCAAAAACCTTCACCTGCCGTTTTGTTTCGCAGCTTCTTACGGCGTTTACACAAAGCCACCTTTTTAAATAACCGGGCTGCCCACCATAAAACTGCAAAACATACATTGCGCTAGGCTGCGCCAACAGGGCTGCAAGGCGCCGGGGCTGCAATACAAGGCTGCCACATTTGCTTCACCTGCACAGGCCACACATGCGGCTGCCGGGGCGCCATGTATTATTTATCATTATATTGTTTTTTTAGCACCAGCGCCGCAAGTGCACCCAGGGTGTTCATTGCAAGGTCCTTCATTGTGTCTGCCACGGCAGGGTCAACGTAGTTGCCAAAACGGTTTGTATAAATTGAAATTTGTGTTGCAAGCTCTGCGGTTGTAATGCCGCACTGCATATCTGTGCCAAGCAGCATATCACAGCCAAACTCATAAAACTCCCATATGGTGCCGAACGCCACCGCAAAGCAAAAGGCAAAAAGCATGCCGGCAAAAGTTTTACCGCCAGCCCCGCCGTTTAATGCGCTGTGCAGGTAAAACCCAAATATGCACAGCACCAGGCCTGATGTTAAGTGAAGGTAAATATCCCACCACCAAAAACGAAGGTAAAAATTTAAAGCTGTGCCAAGCACCATTGAAGACACAACAAACACCGCAAACCCTGCATACCAACCCTGGGGCAAGCGCAAGGCACTTTTTTGGCAAAGGTAAAACGGTAAAAACGTTATACAAAAAGCCCCAAGGCTGCAGCTTAACCCAAGCACGTTTTTGGCCACCCCGCCGTAAGCAAATAACAAAAAGTATAAAAATGCGAAAACTGCAACAGCACGTGACGCAGCTAAACTTGACTTGTAAAAAATGTTTTTCAAAATATTCCTTTCTCACCTGCATGTTTGCATTTTAGCCGTTTTATTATGGTTTTTACTAGTATTGCCAGGTGTTTATGCATTTTAAAGCCAAAAACTGTTTTGCAGCCTGCGCCTGCTTTTCGGCAGCTGGTGCGTTATTTGCGGTTTTTATTAAGGCTATTATGCCGCTTTTGGGCTGCACACAAAATAGGTTTTATGCACTTTTTGGTTGCACACAGAAATGGGTTTTATTGGGGCATAAATTCCCTGTAGCTGTGCGCAAAATTTATTTGTAGTTTTACGCCCTTTGCAAAACCTGAAAATTAGCTGCAGCTGCGCCTGCACGGCAGGCAGCTGTTACAGTTTTTCATTTTGTTCACACAGCGGGCAAAGCGGGCAGGGGCTGCCCATTTCAAACACGCTGTCTACAATAGCATGCAGCAACTTTGCCTCTTTTGTGGCCGCAAGCTTGTAATAAATTTCTTTGCCGGCACGGCGGCTGGTTAAAAGCCCGGTTTGCCGCAGCCCGCGCAGGTGGTGAGACACCGCAGCAGTACTCATCCCCACCAGAACGGAAACATCGCTGACACATTGCTCACTGTGGGCAAGCACCCAAAAAATACGCAAACGGGTTGCGTCGCTAAGCTGGGCAAGCAGGCCGGCTGCCATAAAAAATTCAGTTTCGCCCGGCATTGCTTCAAGCAGCGGGCCGGCCGTATTGCTGTGGTCGTGCAGGCCGCCATATTTTTGTTGTTGCTCGCTCATATTCAGTCTCGCTTTCTTGTTATGCCGTTAATTGGCTGGGTTAAAGCTTTGCCGTTTAATTTTTATTGCTGTTTATAAGCTAAAAGCATGGTGCACCAGTTTATTTGGCTGCCGCTGTAAATTTTTGCGGTTGCGGGCGCTTTTAGCCCGCCAATGGTTTTGCAAAGCTTTTTAGGCTTTGTGGCCTATTGGCAAAGCTTTAGCTGCCGCTGTAAATTTTTGCGGTTGCTGGCACTTTTAGCCCGCAATGGTTTTGCAAGGCTTTTTAGGCTTTGTGGCCTATTGGCAATGCTTTGGCTGCCGCTGTAAATTTTTGCGGTTGCAACTATAAAAATGTTACCCTGCCTGTTGTTCCTGCGCCAAAACTGTTTCCAATGCTGCAACCTCCTGCCCTGCATATGGCGCCACCCCAGGGTACAAGTTAGCATAACGGAAAAGTGCAAAACCCCCTGTGCCGCCGGCGCCCCGCACAGCGCGCACCATTGCAGCCATGTTTTCGCCGCTGTACCCTTCGCTTTGGTCGCCGGTACCACCATCGCCTGCACCTATGCGCCAGGCACCTAAGCCAATGTAAAGGTTTACCCCTTGCGCCCTTGGCATTGCAGCCCATTCATGCAGGCAATTTAAAAAGGCATATTTACCTGCGCTTGTGCTGTTTTGGTATGCAAACCCCCAGTAAATTTGCGGCATAACGTAATCTACATAACCGGGTGTAGCCATCCATAACGCCACGTCGCTATATTGCTGCTCATAATTGTTGTTGTTGTTGCCCTGCGGGCTTATTCCAAAGGTAACGCTTTGCCTCACTTCCTTTATGGCGGCGTACACCCTGCGAATTAAATTGTTAATATTTTCTCTGCGCCAGGCAGCTATGTCCACACCTTCCGGCCTAATGTGGCTGTCAAAACTCGGGGCTGTGGTGGGGTAAAAATAATCATCAAACTGAATTCCGTCAACATCGTAATTTTCAACTATTTCTTTTACGCCGTTCACCACAAGGGTTTGCACTTCGCCAAGGGCGGGGTTGTAGTAAAGCCCGCCTTCAGCAGCGGTGGCAAAACCCGGGTTTTGCACAGCCGGGTTGCTTGCGGCAAGCACTGCGGGCTTACCGCTGTTAAGCTGCACCCTATATGGGTTAACCAAGGCCTCAAACCGCAAACCCCTAGCGTGGGCTTCCCGCACCATAATCTCAAGCGGGTCAAAACCGGGGCTTTGCCCCTGCGTGCCTGTTAATATGTGGCTATACGGGAAGTAAGCCGAGGGGTATAATGCATCTCCAAATGGGCGCACATGTACAATTACCGTATTTAGGCCAAGCTCGCTGCAGTTATCAAACATCCCGCCAATTTCAGCGGTAAAAGCAGCTTCGCTTGTAAAATTCATGGTTTCAAACTCTAAGTAACTTACCCACATTGCACGGTACTCTTGAGCAGTAGCGGCTACCAGGGCCGGTATTTCACCGCTGCTGCTTGCCGGTGCTGTGCTGCTTTGCCCTGTATTGCTGCCGCTTTGGCCGGTTTGCCCGCTGCCCGCCGGTTTTTTAAGTATGGCGTAAAGCCCCGCTGCTGAAAGCAGCGCCAAAATTATTATTGAAAGCCAAATATACGGCCCCATACCACTTTTCTTTTTCAAATGTGCCCCCTTTTTGCCGGGCAGTACCCGGTGGCTTTAATTTTGCAGCAGGCTGTACCGGCCGCTGCCTTGCATTATATTTGCGCCGCAAAAAATGCAAGCTTTTTTATAAGCGCCAAGGCACCCGCTGTACGGGCCCCTGTTTAGGTGCTGCGGCGTTGCCGCTTGCCACCCGCCAGCCGGGTGTGCCTGCAGTATATCTTTTAGCTTTCGGTAAAAGTTAATATAATAAACATTTACTGCTTCAATTTAATTTGCAAAGTTACCCCTGGCGGTTAAGTGCAAAAGGCCTTGCGTTGCCGGGCAGCCGGCTTCACTTTGGTTAGCCCTGCAGCGCCTGCCGCCTTAAAGCCCCGGGTTAAGGGTTTTGCCTGCACCGCACAGTTTTGGCTTTGGCAGCCTTTTTGCAAAAGCTGCGTTTTATTAAACGTTTTAACCATTAAATTTATTTTTTTGCCTTGCCCGTTTTTGTTGCCGCCTTTTTGGCGGGCGCCGCTGCCTTAGCCGTTTTTGTTGCCACCCTTTTGGCGGGCGCCGCTGCCTTAGCCGGTTTTTTAGCTGTGGTCCCCGCTTTTTCCTTTGCGGTTTTTTGTGCAATGCCCGCCAGTGCTGCTGTTATGTATGCCGCTGCCGCCGTTGCTGCAATGGCACCGTCTGCTGCTGCAGTAACAAGCTGGCGCAGGGTTTTCTCCCTTGTGTCGCCGGCTGCGAAAATGCCGGGCAGGTTGGTTTTGCAATCCTCACCTGTTAAAATATAACCCCCTTCACTGAGGGTAAGCACGCCTTCTAAAATACTGTTTTGGGGTATTAAGCCAACCGCAACAAACACCGCAGCAGTTTCTATGGTGCTCACTTCTTCAGTGGCAACGTTTTTAACACGTATGCTCTCTACCTTGGCGGTGCCGCTAATTTCTTCAACAACTGTGCTATACACCGGTACAACTTTAGGGTTGCTCAAAGTTTTTTGCACCTCATGTGGGGCTGCCCTAAACTCATCTCTGCGGTGTATTAAATAAACCTTTTCACAAAGGCCTGCAAGGTAAAGCGCATCTTCAAGCGCAGTGTTTCCGCCGCCAATTACAGCGGCGGTTTTGCCGGCAAAAAAACTGCCGTCACAGGTGGCGCAGTAGCTTACCCCGCGCCCGGTAAATTTCTCTTCCCCCGGGCATTCCAGTTTGCGGCGCACCACACCGTTTGCAACTATAACCGCCTTTGCCTCTATTACACCTGCGGCGGTTGCCAGCTTTTTAACTTCACCTGTAAAATCCACACCTTCAACCGCTGCATATTCAACGGTGGCACCAAAACCCACTGCCTGGTTATACAGGTTCATGGCGTATTCAACCCCGCTTATGCGGCCAAGCGCAGGGTAGTTTTCAACCTCAGGGGTGTTAATAATCTGGCCGCCATGTATATTCCCCTCAAGGCAAATTGTTTTAAAGCCAGCCCGCTGGGCATAAATAGCGGCAGAGAGGCCAGCCGGCCCCGCGCCTATAATTGCTATGTCGTATTGCATGGTGCACTCCTGTTCTTTTCATTGAGAAACGTTTAATTAAATTTAAAAAGCAGGCGGCAGCTTTGCCGCTGTGCTTGCCTAACGTGTATACCCAATAAACGGTACCGGCTACGGGTTGAATTTTTGCACGGCATTGGCAAAACACACAGTGCAAAATTTAAACAAACTATTTTAAAAACAACTTTGTAAAATGCAAAGCAGGCGCTTTGCTGTATAAATGTGTTGTTGACCGTTTTTTACAAACGCCGCACTTTAGCCTGCAACTTTTTACAGTTACCGGTGCTTTACCGCGTTTGCCGGTTGTTGCCCTACACAAAAATTTAATACTGGCTAAATAAGCTGCCAAAGCCCCCTGTGTGCAAAAAGCATGTGCCGCCCGTTATTTTGCCGGTTTTTGCATAAGCCGCCATGGCCACTACAACCTTGCTGGTGTACACATTTTCAATAAATATCCCCTCTGCCTTTGCAAATTCCAAAACCATGGTTTCACTTTCTTTTGTGTTTTGGCCCCAGCCTGCGCCCATAAAGCTGTCATCCATATTGCAGGCCTTTTCAATTGTGCAGGGCATTGCTACGCCGGTAATACTCTCCATTTCAGTTATAATGCGCTGCATGTGTAAAAGCAGTGTGGGGTTTTCATCCTCTACGCTTATAACATGTATTTTAAATGGGCTGCCCAGTGTGGCATTGCCGTACACAATGCCTGCAGCAACACCACCGTTACCCCCAGGCACAAAAATATGCTGTATATCAAAGTTTTGCCGGTTGCACTGCTCCACCATTTCAAGCAGCACGGGTATGTAACCAATGGCGCCAAGGCCGGTGCTGCCGCCCAAAAGCACGGTGTATGGGTTTTTGCCCGCAGCCCTCAGCTCATCTTCCAATTTTTTTACTGCGTCTGCCCGCTGAAACTCGTCTGTTCCGGCACCTATATAAACAACCTCTGCACCGCACAGGCTGTTTAACAGGGCGTTGCCCTGCAACTTTTCAGGTTTTGCGGCGTTGTGCACCAAAATTGGGCGCATGTTCACCTTGTTTGCACAGCAGGCGGCCAACGTGCACAGGTTAGACTGCGCCGGCCCGCTGGCAAGCAGTGTGTCTGCACCGTTTACCTTTGCCTTTGCCAGCAGGTATTCCAGCGTGCGCACCTTGTTGCCACCCGGCCCCACGCCGTTTAAATCATCTCTTTTGATAAACAGCTTTACTTTGCTGCCTGTGGTCTTTTCAAGGCCCGGCATTGTGTGCAGCGGGGTTGGCCAGCACCCAAGTTCAATTTTTGGTATTGCCGCAAAGGCGGCAGCTGCCGTTTGGTTAATTTTTAACATGTTGCTCCCCTTTCAGTTTATAAGGCCGTTTAAGCCCTTTTACTTTTGCGCATTGCAAAATTTTAAACTAAAAAATGCACCAACCCCCCTGGGGCGCTAAAAATTGGTGTTGCCAAACTCTGTAAGTTGCAAGCCTTTATTGTGGCTAAGCGCCCATTCAATGCTCCAGCTGTTTATGAAAAGCAGCAGAAGGTTATCTTTCATATCCATTATCTTTTTAGTGTCGGAGGTGAGGCTTAGTTTTGAAAGGTCTATGTCTTTGCCTGTAAGCCAGCGAAGGTGCTGATATGGCAGCCGCTCTAAGCGAATATCCACCCCATATTCGTTCTTAAGCCTGTATTCAAGCACTTCAAACTGTAGCACGCCAACTGCGCCCACCGTAATTTCCTCCATACCCGCATTCGGCTCTCTGAAAATTTGAATGGCACCTTCTTGGGCTATCTGTTCAATGCCTTTTACAAATTGTTTGCGCTTCATTGTGTCTTTCTGCGTAATTTTCGCAAACTGTTCCGGCGCAAAGGTTGGTATTGGGGCAAAGCTGATTGCAGGGCCGGTGCAAACCGTATCTCCTATTGAAAAAATGCCAGGGTCAAAAAGGCCGATAATATCACCTGCATATGCCTCGTCAATTGTTTCACGCTCGCCGGCCATAAGGCCGGTGGGCTGGCTAAGCTTTATCTTCTTGCCGCCCTGGGTATGGCTAACCTCCATGCCGCGGGTAAACTTGCCGCTGCATATACGTGCAAAGGCAATGCGGTCGCGGTGGGCCTTGTTCATGTTGGCCTGTATTTTAAAAATAAAAGCTGTAAAGTTTTCACTGAAGGGGTCAACCGTGCCAACGTCTGCCTGCCTTGGCAGCGGCGGGCTGGTCATCTCCAAAAAGTGTTTTAAAAAAGGTTCAACGCCGAAATTGGTTAAGGCCGAGCCAAAAAACACCGGTGAAAGTTTACCGCCGGCCACCTGGCTCATATCCAGCTCTTCGCCGCTGCCGTCCAGCAGTTCAATGCTCTCTTGCAGGGTGGCGTGCAGCCCCTGGCCAATTTGTGCTGTAAGCACATCGCTGCCAAGGGTTGCCGTGCTGGCCAACACCTCTTTTTGGCCGCCCTGCACCGGGGTAAAGGTCAGCACCTCTTTTTCACTTCGGCTGTAAACGCCTTTAAATTCTTTGCCTGCGCCAATGGGCCAGTTCATGGGGTAGGTGTTAATGCCAAGCTCTTTTTCAATTTCGTCCAACAGGTCAAAAGGGTCCCTT
>JAVBRS010000010.1:0-4451 GCA_031547715.1 Oscillospiraceae bacterium | reverse complement strand
CAACCAACTCTTCAGCACCCAGCGCCTCCACCCGCAAAAACAGCTCTCCCGCTGTTTCATCTTCATTTATTTTTAAAGGTTTAGCCCTTATTATATCCCCTGTATCAAGGCCTTCATCAATATACATAATCGTAACACCGGTCTCTTCGTCGCCATTTAGCAGTGCCCATTGCACAGGTGCGGCTCCGCGGTATTTCGGCAAAAGTGAAACATGCAGGTTTATAATACCCCGTGGCGGTATATCAATAATTTCTTTTGGTATAATACGCCCATACGCCACAACAACAATAAGCTCCGGCGCCAAGGCTGCAATTTGTGCCGCAATTTCTTCACTGCGCAAAGTTTTCGGCTGGAATACGGGTATGCCACGCTCTTCACAGTAAAGTTTAACCGGCGGTGCTGTTAAAGCCTTGTGGCGGCCCACCGGCTTATCTTCACGGGTGTAAGCGCCGCAAACTTCATGCCCGGCATTTTGCAGCGCTTTTAATGCCGCCACCGCTATTGCCGGTGTACCCATAAACAGTATACGCATTGCTTTACCTCGTTTATCTATTCTTCATCTTCCATTTCAATTCCCATGGCTTCCATCTCTTCGTCGCTCAAATCCTCAAGGAAGTACTGGGCCGTTTCATTAATTGTTATCCCGTCTAAATGGTCTACCTCGTGGCATATGGCCCTGGCAAACAAACCCTCTGCGTCAAGTGCAAAAGCTTTGCCGTTTCTGTCTTGTGCGGCCACTTTAATTTTTGTTGGCCGTGCTACATAACCGCTCCGCTCCGGTATTGAAAGGCACCCTTCATATTTGCACTCTTCGCCTTCTTTTTTCACTATGGTGGGGTTTACAAGCTCGGTGTATTCAAAACCGCCGTCATCCAGCTCTTTCGCAACAATGCACGCCCTGCGCAAAACCCCAACCTGCGGTGCGGCAAGGCCAAGGCCATTTGCATCCACCAGTGTATCCCGCATGTCGTCAAGCAGTTGGTGCAAGCGCGGGTTAAACTCAGTAAATGTGCGGCACTTTTTAGTCAAAATATCATCACCTGTGAGAACAATGTTTCTAATTGCCATGGTAAAGCCTCCTATATATCTTCAAAGTTAAAGTCAATTGTCACTGTGGCACCTGCAAACTCTTTTTCCTTTGCAAAAGCCGCAAGCACTGTGTTAAGCCCATTGCGAAAGCCTACACTTTGCCTGCATTTCAAGGTAACTCGCCACCTGTGGCGCCCGCCCACCATTGCAACGGCATACGGTGCCGGGCCAAGGGCACGCAGCGGTTCGCCGGGTGTTTTTTTAAATTCTTCACTTATAAGGTTAATAAACTTATTCGCCGCCCTGAAGGTAAATTCTTCCCCTGTGCCTGTTATGCCAACAGTGCATATGGCGCAAAACGGCGGGTAAAGGTTCATGCGGCGAAAGGCAATTTC
Source organism: Oscillospiraceae bacterium (assembly GCA_031547715.1). Lineage (GTDB taxonomy): Bacteria > Bacillota > Clostridia > Oscillospirales > Ruminococcaceae > JAVBRS01. The sequence goes on along the minus strand of JAVBRS010000010.1, from coordinate 3,027 downwards.
CTCTTCGTAAAACTGTTCGTAGTTCTGCCTTGCTGCAAGGTGCAGAATGTGGTTTCCCAAATCATTCGTTTGAATAATTGCACGCCCGGGCAGCCCTGCCCGCCCGCCACGGCCCACCACCTGTGTTATCAGGCTGAACACACGTTCATACGCCCTATAATTCTGTGAAAAAAGAAGCGAGTCTATACCCAGTACACCCACAAGGGTAACTGCCGCAAAATCAAGCCCTTTTGCCACCATTTGTGTGCCAATTAAAATGTCATATTCTTTTGCGGCAAAAGCGGCCAGCATTTCTTCCCTTGCGTTTTTTTTCTGCACTGCGTCGGTGTCCATGCGCAGCAGGCGTGCCGTGGGGAACAGCTGCGCCAGCTCTTCCTCTACTTTTTGGGTGCCTGCGCCCGTGTACCGCAGCGCACCGCCGCAGCTTGGGCAAACTTTTGGCGGCGGCGTTTTAGTGCTGCCGCAATAGTGGCACATCAACTTGTTTTCACTTTTGTGGTGTACCATTGGCACACTGCAAAAATTGCATTTTACGCTTTCTTTGCAATCTGCACAAACTGCCACACGGTTGTAACCGCGGCGGTTTAAAAGCAAAATGCTCTGTTGCCCATTTTCTAAATTGTATGCAATTTCACCTGCAAGTTTGCGGCTAACCTGCCCGGGGTTGCCGGCTTTTGCTTCATCTGCCATGTCCACAAGCTCTGCGGTGGGCAATGGCAGGTTTGCGTAACGTTGGTTTAAAGTAAGCAGCTTGTACCGCCCGCTTTTTGCCGCATAATAGCTTTCAACTGCAGGCGTGGCAGATGCCAAAACCACCAGGGCCCCATGCACCGCCGCCCTGTACTTTGCAACTTCTATGGCATTATAACGCGGGCTTTGTTCAGAGGTGTAGGCCCGTTCTTGTTCTTCGTCTATTATTATTGCCCCAATATTGCTCAAAGGTGCAAAAACCCCGCTGCGTGTGGCAACAACCACATCTGCACCGCCGTTTGCTATCTGCTGCCACTGGGCCAGCCGTTCGCTTTGGTTTAAGGCAGAGTGTTGCACGGCAACTCTTGCGCCGAACACCGCTTTAAAGCGGCGAACCATCTGCGGTGTCAGCGAAATTTCAGGCACAAGTACGAGTGCTTTTTGCCCTCTGTGCACAACGGCCTGTACCAGTTTTAAAAACACCAGCGTTTTACCGCTGCCGGTAACACCGTGCAAAAGGGCGGTTTCGCCTTTCTTTTCCTTTTGCAATTCAAAAAGATACTTGAAAACAGCTTCCTGCTGTTCAGATAAATTAACCTTTTCGGTGTTAGTGTTATTGCCGTTTAAAACGCCTGCTTGTAAATTGCCCACGGGCAGCGCACTGCCTCGCCACCGCTTAGCGGCGGTTGCACCGCCCTTTGCAACAAGGCCGCTTACAACACTTTTACCTGCGCCCACAGCGGCACTTATATCTTTAAAAGTGCACCCTTGCCCCGCTGCCTGCAAAAAAAGTGAAACTGCTTTTTGCTTTTGGGTTAACTGTGCACCTGTCTCTTCATATGTAAAAACTGTTTCTTCTGCCCCCGGCAACTGCTTTTTCAGCTTGCCGCCCACGGCTTCATATAATGTGCCGTATGGCAATACCGCTTTTACGGCGTCGTAGTATGTGCAAAATGTAGTTTCTTTCAGGTATTGTATAAGCTTTAGGTATTCGCCGGTTAGTTTAACATCTTCTTTCGCAATATCTGCAATGTTTTTTAAACCTGCGGTCTCATCTTCTTCAACGGCTAAAATAACGCCGGTGCGCTGTGCACGTCCTTTGCCAAAAGGCACCAGCACCAAAGACCCAGGCCCCGCAAAAGGCAGCTGTTCCGGCGTTATGGTGTAGCTGTAAAGTTTATCAAAGTGGTATGCGGCGGCACTAACCGCAACCTTTGCCACAAGCGGCATGCCACCACCCCCTTTGCTTTAACATTTTTGCGCCTTGGCTTTTATGCGCACAGCATTATTCTCTATTCCTGTTTTCTGTAAATATCTTTTCAACAGCCTCTGCGCTACACTTTAGGTCATCATTCACTATAGTGTAATCATAGGTTGGTGCAAGCGTCATCTCCTCTTTGGCACGGCAAAGGCGTTGGCGCACTTTATCTCTGCTTTCAGTGCCCCTGCCGCGAAGGCGGCGGGCAAGCTCTGCCATAGAAGGTGCAACAACAAAAATTGTGGTTGCATTCGGGTATACCGCCTTTATGTTGGCGGCGCCCTGTACCTCCACCACCAGCACCACTGCTTTGCCCTGGCTAATACGGCTGTCCACTTCACTTTTAAGGGTGCCGTAGTAGTTGCCTATATAATTTGTGTGCTCAAGCAGCTGCCCTTCTTCTATAAGTGTTTCAAATTCTTCCTTTTTTAAAAAATAATAGTCAACACCGTCCACTTCACCCGGGCGCGGCGGGCGCGTTGTTGCGGAAACGGAGAGCCCCAGCCATGGGCAGTTTTTAAGCATTTCTTTTACAATGCTGTCTTTGCCGCAGCCGGAAGGGCCTGATATTATTAGCAGGTGCTTGCCACTGTTATTCATCTTCCGCCTCTGAATCATCTGCAGGGCCTGCGTCATTCAGGCGGTTTGCCACCGTTTCCGGCTGAAGGGCAGAAAGTACCACATGCTCGGAATCCATAACAATTACCGCCCTTGTGCGCCTGCCATAGGTGGCGTCTATTAAAGCCCCTCGCTCCCTAGCCTCCTGCACAATGCGCTTAATAGGGGCGGATTCCGGGCTTACAATTGCCACCAGCCGCCCGGCTGAAACCATGTTTCCAAACCCAATGTTAATAAGTTTCATGTCTCTAATCCTTTCGGCTTTTTGTACATTCAGGGCTCACTCAATGTTTTGTATCTGCTCTCGTATTTTTTCAATTTCCGCTTTCATGCCCACCACCATGCGGGTTATTTCAAGGTCGTTTGCCTTAGAGCCTATGGTGTTTACCTCACGGTTGAGTTCTTGTGTTAAAAAGTCCAGCTTTTTGCCTGCCGGCTCTTCGCTTTTTAAAATATCCCTG
>JAVBRS010000188.1:0-7791 GCA_031547715.1 Oscillospiraceae bacterium | reverse complement strand
ACCACCAACCTTAAAACCGCCACCGTGCCAATGTAGGTAAACGGAATTGCCGGTGAAATAACCTTGGTAACAATAAGGTAAAGGCCGCCAATTATAAGGGCAACAGCACATGTTTCACCGAGAACACCGCCGTGCTGGCCGAAAAGCAGCGTGAACAGCGGCAGCTCTGCACCGTTTGCGGCTGCAACCAGCGGGGTTGCACCCGCAAGTGCTTCAACGCCGTTTTGCGGGAAGGTAAAGCTTGTCATTGCACCGGCGAAGGACACCGCAAGTGCAATACGGCCAACAATAGCCGGGTTTGCAAAGTTGTAGCCTATGCCGCCAAAAAGCTGTTTAACAACAACAATTGCAACCAGTGCACCTATTATTGCCATTGGCAACGGCAGAGACGGCGGCAGGTTAAACGCCAGCAACACACCTGTTACCACCGCAGACAAATCGCCAATTAAAATATCTTTTTTCATGGCTTTGCAGTAAATATACTCAAAACCAACGCAGGCCGCAACCGTTACCAGCGTTAAAACTAAAGCGTTAACGCCAAACACCCAAGCCGACGCTGCAAGTGCCGGCATGAGGGCAATTAATACCTGTGCCATTAGGTTGCGGGTGGAGGATGTGTCCACTATATGGGGGGAAGAAGTGACCAATAAGTTTTTTTCCATGTTATTTTACCCCCCCTGTTCTTTGGTAAGCTTTTGCCATGCGCATGGTTTGTGTAACCGGGCGTTTTGCCGGGCATACAAAGCTGCAGCAGCCGCATTCCATGCAAAGGTCTGTGGCAAGGGCACTCAGGCCGTCTGCGTCACGCCGGTTCCACGCTGTGGCAATTTCCACCGGGGAGAGGCCCATGGGGCATGCGTATATGCAGCGCCCGCAGCGTATACACGGGCTGTCTTTCGGCAGGGCGGCAGCGCCAGGGCTGAAGAAAAGGAATGCATTGTTCTGTTTCATCAGCGGAATGTTGTCGTCTACAAGTGCGGCGCCCATCATTGGCCCGCCGGAGATAATTTTGCCCACTTCGCCCTTGTAGCCGCCGCAGAAAGCGACAATATCCTTCAGTGGTGTGCCAATTATGGCCTCTACGTTTTTGGGCTCTGTAATTGCGTCACCGTCAACGGTGAGGCGTTTTGTAACAAGCGGCATACCGGTTTCCATATATTTAGATATAAAGGAAACCGAGGCCACATTCATAACTATAACGCCAATGTCTGCCGGCAGTGCGCCCCGTGGCACTTCAAGGCCGGTTGTCTGCTCAATAAGCACCTTTTCAGCCCCTTGTGGGTACCTTGCCGGCAACGCTTTAACTTCAATGTAAGGGTCGGTTACATCGCCCGCTTTAATTTTTTCGGTCATGAGGGCAATGGCCTCTTTTTTGTTGTCCTCTATGCCTATAATTGTTTTCTCAAGGCCCAGGTACTGCATAACCAGTTTAATGCCGTTAATAACATGGTCGGGGCACTCAAGAAATTCACGGTTATCTGCGGTGATATAAGGCTCACACTCAGCGCCGTTTATCACAAGGGTTTTAACCTCTGCCAGGTTCTTCGGCGCCAGCTTTACGCTGGTGGGGAAGCCCGCGCCGCCAAGGCCCACAAGGCCACTGGCACGCACTGCGGCAACAAAACTTTCATGGTCTGTTACCACCGGCGGTGCTATGCCCGCCGCTTTGGTTTGGTTGCCGTCTGTGTCTATAACCACTGTTGGCACAACGGCGCCGTTGGGCAGCATTATCTCTTCAATGCCTGCCACCGTGCCCGAAACGCCTGAATGGATGTCTGCCGATACAAAGCCGCCTGCCTTGCCCACAACCGTACCGACAAACACTGCCTCACCCTTTTCCACTGCGGGGGTACAGGGTGCGCCAATATGCTGCGCCATAGGAATGTACACCTTGGCGGGCACAGGGCATTTTACAGTTGCCATGTTGTCAGTTTGTTTGTGGTGGGGTGCTTTTGCGCCATCAGCGCTGCGCACCAGCTTTTTGAAAATTACCACCTTTGCAAAACCTCCTCAATAACAAAACCTTGTTACATTAAATTTGCCCACATGCACCTTGGGCGCCGGCGGGCATAAATAGCTTATACTATAGTACCATTTTTCAAACCCTCCTGCAACAAAATATTTAAGGCAAACTGCAGATATTTTATTGTATTTCGGCATAATATTTTGTTTTTTTGCCTTGGCTGCAAAAACTGCCGCTTGTTCATTTTAACCACTTTTTAACTTGTAAAGCAGGCTAATTTGGTTTATAATTTACATGTACTTATAATAAAAAGCAGTGTAATTGCAAAAGGGGGCCACAATTGCCGCTTATTACCTACTGCACCAGCCCCATATTGTTTGACACATTGCCGGCATTAAAAGCCACTGAATTTTACCACTGCACAAAAGAAGAAGAGCGTGTTTACTGCTACCAAAAGCTATTTGTACAAAATGGAGATTTCAACTTTGCCTTCACCTGCTTTGAGCAGCGCCCTGCCGCCGGCAGCCGCTGCGGGTTTATATTCACTTTTGAAGATGACCAGGTTTGCCCCCCGCTGCTTTTAAGCGCCGCGGCAAACGGCACGGTTAGCGCCACACAAAACGGTGCACCTTGCCACCTGCCGCTTGCCGGCAAACCATTCTCCGGGGCGGATGAACAGGGCCATTACTGGGGTGTGGCTTTCACATTTCCCCGCACGTTTTGCGAGAGTATTTTTGGTAAAACAGCAGCGCCCGGCATAGTACTTCTTGGCAATTTTGTGAAATATTTTGAAACCGGCGCCGCCATTTGCGCCGCGCACCCGTTGCCCGGTGGCTGTATACCCACCGGCAGCGCCGGGCTTGACACATTTGTTTTAGTGCCGTACTAGGCACCCACCATTTTTTGAAAAGGAGAATTGTTATGAAAACTGTTCTGCGTGTTTTATTGTTTTTGGCGGCCATGGCAGGCATTGCAACCTTTGTTTACTATTGGCAGAAAAAGAACGCCAAAACCCGTTATGTGTCTTTATACGACACCCCGGAGGAGGCCCCTGACCTGCAAAATTTAATTGAAGTTGACTGGGCTGAATAAACCAGCCGCCGGGCTGTAAACCAGCCGCCGGGCTGTAAAACAGCCCGGTTTTATTTTGGGGTTTAGCGCTTTTGGCGCTTTAAAAGGCTTTTTAACAAACCTTGCGTGTTATTGCATGCACATACGCCGCATAGCCTGCGGCCGTGTATTTTGCCGCTTTGTTTTTGCCTGCAGATATGCGGGGAATTGAAATTGCCGCAGGGTGATGCCTTTCTTGCCTTTCTTGCCTTTCTTGCCTTTCTTGCCTTTCTTGCCTTTCTTGCCGTTCTTGCCGTTCTTGCCGTTCTTGCCGTTCTCTACACTCTTGCGCTCTTTTTGTTCTTGCCGTTCTTGCTGTTCTTTCCGTTCTTGCCACCCTTACCGCTCTTGTTATTCTTTTGGTGCTTGTCGTTTTTTCCTTTTTGTCTGTTCTTTCCGTTCTTTCCATTCTTGTTGTTCTTGCAAAGCACACTTACAAAGCGCCGGGCCGCTTTTGCCCTTTCCAAAAGTGTAGCCGTATTCCGTTTGCAATTTGGCGTATTTCATTGTTTTCTTTGCTGTTATATTTTTTACCTTTCGTTTCTAATTTTTATCCCGTTTTAAGGTAGCCAACTGGCTTTCACGGGTGCCATACAACTGCGTGCGGTTAATTTTACTTGAATACACAAAGCAAAAAAACAGGAGTACATATGTGCAGTATAGCCGTTGCCTCACAAGTTCACGAAGATGATGTTTACACCCTTATATGCCAGCTGCGTGGCAATTACAACCTGCCGAGGGATGATTTTGCCTGCGTATACACCCACTACCTAAAAAAACCGTGCATACAAAGTTATGTGGCCTAACAGGCAGGGCGGGCGGTTGGGATTATCTCAGTTTTTATACGCCCTTAGATGCACCACGGCAGCAACATGGCCGAGGTTGTGGAGCTTGTGGTTGACGAAAGCATGCGTGGCCACGGTGTTGGCAAACAGTTGTTTTGCACTGCAGTGCAAGCTGCGAAAGCCGCAGGCTGCCCGGAGCTTGAGCTGGTTAGCAACAAAAAACGCCTTTCAGCCCATAAGTTTTATGAAAGCCAAGGCATGAAAAACACACATTTTGGTTTCAACATGCCGCTTTAACTTTTTTTGCACAACGCTGCAAACCTGCACAGCAGGAAATAGAAAGAAGAATACCGGCATTTTAAAGCAGCCTTTTTACGGTTTGTGTTTTTACACACTGCAAACCGGGTTGTTATATAACCAGCGCAGGTTGGCAATGGGCAAGCGCCGTTTAAAGGCATTTAGCGGCGTTATAGCGTTATCATTAATATGTTCAATTTTTGTATAACAGCAAAAAACCATTGAAAGGCATATATTTATGGATGAAAAAATAAAAGCACTTGCAAAAATTGCCGCAGCATTTAACGGTGCAGGTATAGTTTGGGCGCTTGGTGGCTCTTTAATGCTTAAATTTTACGGTATACCGTGCGAATTTAATGACCTTGACATTATTGTAAAGCTTGAAGATGCCAAAAGGGCGGCGGAAATTTTGGCCTGCTTTTCCACCCCGCTAAAAACAGTAAAAAGTGAAATATATACTTCACCCCATTACTATAAATTTAGCTGCAGCGGTGTGGAAGTTGACCTTATTGGCGGCTTTGCCATTGAAAATGCAGCAGGGCGGTATGTGTACCACTTTGATGAAAACTGGTTGGGCCCGGCGGCCGCTGCCTTAGGAGAGAATGTACCACTTTGCCTGGTTGAAGACTGGTGGGTGCTTTACCAGCTTATGGAGCGTGCCGGCAAGGTGGAAATGCTGAATGCCTATTTTGCCATAAGCCCGCCTACTTGCCCCACCGCACTGCAGCGCGCGCTTAAACAGCCGTTGCCGCCAATGGTTTTGCACAAAATAGAAGCTTTGGTTTTAAAATGTGGCATGTAATTTGCAGCGCCTTTTAATGTGCTGCTTTTTTCCGCAAGCCTTAACAGGCACACTGTTAACTTATGGTAGTAAGTTTTTACTTTACCCGCTAAAGCTGTGCCCTGCAGTGCCGTTTTACTTAGCCGGCAGCAATAATTTGCTTTTTGCACGCACCAGCAATGCGCAAGCCACATTAAAAGCGAAAGCTTTTTTAAAACAGGGGTGTTATGAACATGAAAAAAACTTTTGAAGCACCGGCAGCGCTAGCCTTTTGCCTTTGTGTTTTGTGTGCTGCCTTTGCCGCCTGCGGTACGGGCACGGCAGGCGGCAGTGCTGCAATAAATGAAGACGATGGTTACATATATACTTTTGGGTTTTTCTCACCTATTTTAGGTAACACCGTTTTGCAGCTGGACCAAAACGGAAATATAGTACCCGCCGCCCGCAAAGAAATGGTTGACATTTTAACTGGTGAAGTACAGTGCCTCACCGAGGCGTTGAACACAAGGCCCCCGGGCGCCGGCAAAGATGTACCGCTGGAATTTTTGTATACGGCAATTTACAGCACCGCCGGTGAAGAGCTGCAGCCCTATGAACAAATTGAGTACCAACCCGCCTTTGGCAATTACCTTTTGCGCCGCAACAACGCATTTTATACACATTACTACGAAAACGAACGCATTCCGCCTGAAGAGTACAGCTGTTTATATAACTTTGTAACCGGTGAAGTGGTTTTGAAAAACGTTTGTACAGTTTACAAACTTGCAAATGGCAGTGCACTTTTGCTTGATTTTGACGGAAAACCGGTGGCAATTGCCGGCGGCAGCAGCACAGAAATAACACTTTTGCCCAATGATATATTGGCGCAGGACGAGAGCGTTTCAACTGTTTTTGGGCCTTATATAGTGGCATATACCTGGAAAATGAACGGCGGCGGTATTACCACCCTGTATGATGAAAATTTTGAAGTTGCCGGTTTTTGTGGCAGCTTTAGTGACTACAGCCCCATGCCATTTAACGGGGGCGAAAATGTTTATGCAACATTAGAACAAGAGGAAGCAAACACTGTTATAGCAAAAGACGGAAGTGTTGTTTGCACCTTGCCGCCAGAAGCAAATGCAATTTTTGCCGACGACGAATTGATTATTTACAGCATTTATGATAAAGGGCTTTACCTTGCAACCACAAAAGGCGAAGTTTTAATTGCGGCTGAACAAATTTACCCGCTAAAAAACGGCGAGCTTTTTTTAATAGGCAACGGCAACCAAATTAGTGTGGTTAACCGCACCGGCACCGTGTTAAAACAACGCCTTTTTGAATATGAGGTAGTTTCTTTTTGGGCTGAGACAGATTATTACTATTCAGTTTCTTACACCGATGAAAACGACATTCCGAGAAACGATATACTTGACCAAAATTTGCAAACGCTTTTCCAAAATACCGAATATATGTATTTTTACCCACTTGCAGCCCAATCTTATTCAGGGCTGCCGGAAGGCCTTGTTTGCCCTTTATTTGCTGCAGAGTGCCTTGGGCAAAACAGTAGAATTGACATTTTAAACGCTGACGGCAGTGTTGTTATAGCCGGCATAACCGCATATTTTGACACCGGCCCTAACTGCATTGCCATACAAAAGGGCCTTGATATAGGCCTTATTGACTGGCAGGGCAACTGGGTATTTAAAGCGCCAATTTTCAATTACATATACGCTGAATAACCTTTTACCGCCTTTGCTGGGGGCTGCATTAAACTTGCAACGCAGCTATTAACCAAACCACGAAAGGGTTTTTATGAAAAAGCTTTTTACTTTTTTAATTGTTGCGGCGCTGCTTTTAAGCTTTGCCGCCTGCGGTGTTATCACCTCTCCCTCTGCCAGCGCTTCCTCTGCCTCTTCTTCAGCCGCTTCCTCTTTTAGTGGGCAGGTAACAATACCCGGCCTCACTGAGGAAAATTACCCCATGGTGGGCGGCTCTACAGCAAACATACCTTTGCTTGCCGCTTTGTACAGCGGTGTTTGCGGCACCGAAATAGAACAGGCCGAGGCCATATACGCAAATATTAGCGGCACCGCAGCCGCCTGGGGCAGCATGCTGTTTGAATGGCAGGAGCCAATGCCTGCAATAATTGTGGCATATGAAGCGCCTGGAGATTTGCAAACGCAAATTAACGCCCTTGCCCCACCGCTGGAGATACAGGAAATTGGCCTTGATGCACTGGTTTTTTTAGTGAGCGCCGACAACCCCATTGACAGCCTTACCACCGAAGAGCTTTTGGGCATTTACACCGGCGAAATTACAGACTGGGCAGAGGTTGGGGGCACCCCGGGGGAGATATATCCTTTCCAGCGCAACTACGATTCAGGCAGCCAAACAATGTTTTTAAAACTGCTTATGAACGGCAAAGAGCCCACCACCCCGCCAACCGAGCTTGTGGCAGGTGGAATGATGGGTTTAATTGAACAGGTTGCAAACTACAACGGAACTGCCGGCGGCATTGGGTTTTCAGTTTACTATTACGCCGAGACAATGGCGGCAAACCCCGGCGTTAAAATAATAAAAGTTAATGGTGTTGCCCCAACTAATGAAACTATACAAAATGGTGCCTACCCATTTATAAACCCGTTTTTTGTTGCAATACGCTCTACTGAAAGCAGCGGCAGCCCAGCCCGCCTTTTATATAATTATTTAACCGGCGAAGAGGCTAAAGCACTGCTTACAGCCACCGGCTATGTGCCTGTAGCAGCCTAAAATTAAGCCTGCCGCATTTTGCCAAAGACCCGCAATTAAACAGATGCATATAACGCTTTTGCAAACGTTTATAAGTGTTTGCCATGCTTGCTTAATGTGTTGCCCTA
>JAVBRS010000181.1:0-5261 GCA_031547715.1 Oscillospiraceae bacterium | reverse complement strand
CTTTCTCAGGTTTTTTTAATGGGGCAGGCGCCCTGCCCCATTAGCCCCAAAGCACCCAAACAAGAATGTAACCCGATGTAACTGCGGCAAGGGTAAACGGCACGCTCATTTTCATAAATGTAGCGGCACTCACATGGTGGCCGTCTTTTTTAAGTATGCCAAGCGCTGCAATATTTGCAGATGCGCCAATTGGGGTTAAATTTCCCCCTAAAGTTGCCCCCACCAAAAGGCCAAAGTAAAGCAGGGTATGGCTCATGCCAAGGGTGTTGCCAATTGCGGTTACCACCGGCAGCATGGTTGCAATGTAAGGTATGTTGTCAATGAATGCGGAGAGCAGCACAGACACCCACACTATAAGGGTGTATATTACAAACGGGTTGCTGCTTAAGCCTGCGAAGGCATTTCCAATGTCGTCTACCACACCCACCGCTGAAATGCCACCCACCACAACAAAAAGCCCGGCGAGCAACATAAGCGTAAAAAAATCTATTTCTTTTAAAGCTGCTTTCAAAATTTTACTGCTTTTAGTTCTCGCCATTTCATATATAAGGCCAACCGCAAAAAGGCCAACGCATATAAACCCGTTTGTGTTTGGCCCTTTGCCCGGGAAAAAGGATGCAAATATTAGCAGCAACACCGTCAATGAAAGAAGCAAGGACGGAAAGTAATCATCAACTTTGGTAATCTCATCAATTTCAATGGGTTGGTTGTCTTTCCGAAATACGTACAGTAGCACCAGCATGGAAACCAACGCCCCCACCTGTACCACCCAAAAAAGGCCTATCTTTCCTTGGTAAAAGAAAAAATCAAGGAAGTCCATACCCGCATAACCGCCAAGCAAAATAGACGTTGTGTCGCCAACTAAAGTGGCCGCCCCCTGCAGGTTAGATGATATGGATATGGCTATTACAGCCGGCACCGGTGAGATTTTGAGTTTTTTGGCAATATCCAGCGCAACCGGCGCCACCATTAAAACAGTTGCAACATTGTCTACAAAGGCAGATATTATGCCTGCAAAAAGTGCCAGCGCCAAAACAGCCCACTTTACATTTGGCATTTTTTCAATAAGCTTGTCCGCCATCAGTGCCGGCATACGAGACTCTATAAAAAGGTATACCGTCCCCATAGTACCGGCTATCATAAGCAAAACATTCCAGTTTATTGTTTCAAAAACTTTTTCAAGCGGCAAAGCCCCAACCAAAACAAACGCCGCCGCCGCCAAAAGCGCTGTATACGCCCGTACCTTTGGCAGAAGTAACAGCAAAATGTAGGTTAAGCCAAACAATAAAAGGGCCACAAGTTTTAAAGTTTCAGGGTTCAACATGCACACCTCTTGTATAATTGTTCTTTATATTTTTAATTCTCTAATTTAAAACGCGGTTGCAGCGCCGCCCGCAACGGAACAAAAAAACAGTTTCAAACGCGCTTTTTAAGTATAACATAAAACGCCAGCTTTGCGGCCGCATTTTAAAAAGGCCTGCACCGTGTTTGCAAAAGCAGCCTTTGCTAAATAAACTTTATTAAAATAATACACCAACTAAAAAGCAACACGGCGGGCAAAGCCTGCCGCGTTATTTTTTGTATGCAACTTATAAAAGTGCGCCGCCGCAAGGCAGCGCATTAAACAGGCATATTTATCGTATTAAATTTCAATCTCACTTTGTAAGCTCGTAGCTTATATCAATTAAGTTAAATACCAGCTCTTTTTCAACGCTGCTGTTTAACACCACTGTAATCCAGTTATCTTTGTTCATGTGCCAGGCGGGGTAAATACCTTCCTGCCCCCGCAAAGTGCCCGCCATTATCGGCCCGCATTTTAAATTTACGGCATCAAAAACATCGCCTGCGGGCAAACCCAGCTTGCCTGCAGGGATATCTATGATTGCACCGTACCACTTGCAGGTGCCTTTGTGCCGCAAAATTGCATAGTTAGGCGTTTTTGCCCAGGGGTAATCCGGTTTAGTAGCATAGTTTTTTTCAGCGTAGCCAAAAATTTCGGTTCTTGTTATCACAATGCCTCCTGCCGCTTTTATGGCTTATAACGGCAAAACCGCCCTGCCAAACTCATTGTTAATAACCTGTGCGCCGCAGCTGTATATGGCTGAGAGGCCACAAAAAATGCCCTCATAGCCTGCAAGCCTTGTAATGGCCTCGCTATGTGTAAAATCTCCTGCTGCCAACATGAAAAACAGCACAGTTAGTGAAAAGAATACCACCCTGGTTATAAAGTTATGCTTTAATGTTCCAATTGCCATAATAAGGGTAAAAAGCCCCCAGAACAACAGGTAAAAACCCATGGAAAGCTTGTCTGCCCCTGTGCCGGGCATTACCCATATAAGCACCAAAGACCACCAAAAACACCCGTATGCGGTAAATGCGGTTGCCCCAAAAGTATTGCCCGCTTTAAACTCCATAACACCTGCAATTATTTGGGCAAGGCCGCCCATTGCAAAGCCCATTGCAATAATTACCGCTGAAAGTTGTATTAAACCTGCATTATGCAGGTTTAAAAGTACTGTTGTCATGCCAAAGCCAAGCAAGCCAAGCGGCGCCGGGTTTGCGGTTTTTCTCTCGTCAATCATAGTTTCCTCCAAAATTTGTTTGCATATTTGCCATTTGCGGCAGTTGGGGCAGCTTTTTTGCAAGCCGGCCGGGGCCTGTGCAAAAAACACAAGTAACACAATACAATATCTTGATGAAAAACACAATATTATATTGAACACGCCATAAATTATCTGCCGGCCTTATGCAGTTATGCCGGCATGAAGCAGCGAAGAAAAAAACGCCTTCGGCGTTTTTCTTCTTCTTCCACGGCACAAAGTGCACGGCAGTAAAACTGCAATTTTAACCCTGCGCTTCAACTGTTACAAACACACTGTCCCCCGGTTGTTTGCCTATTTTATTGCGTATATCTTTCAGCACACCAATAATATAGCACACCGTGCCGTCCTCATTTTTGGCACCCATGTTTACAATGCTGCCGGTGTACGGCACCCCGTCAAACGTTACATTAACCTTTACGCGGCCTTTTCCAAACTCCACTCGTATATCATACGGGAATGGCACATACGCGCCACCTTTGCCCACTTCTGAGGCCTGTATTACTGCATTGTATTCATAGATTTTAGTGTTCAAATTGTCCTCCTCAAGCCGGCAAATAAAATATTAATGCGGGGTGAATTTTATAAACCATATCACTTAAAACAGTATGCCTTTGGCATATGCTTAAAATAACTGCCGAAATTTAAAACTTACCTTAAGGCATTGTCATATAAAACTTCAGGGTTTTTAAAAAATTTAATAGTATTTTATGTGCGCAAATACTGCTGTAAAACACTAATTACCTCTGCAATGTTTATGGGCTTGCCCAGGTGGCCGTTCATGCCGGCGTCCATACACTTTTCAATGTCCTCTTTAAAAACATTGGCGGTCATGGCAATAATTGGTATATCTTTTGCGTTTACTAGCCCGCTTGCCCGTATCATTTCTGTGGCTTGCAGGCCGTCCACCTCCGGCATTTGCATGTCCATTAATATAAGTGAATATTTGCCGGGATTTTGCCTGAACATTTCCACGGCAGTTTTGCCGCTCAACGCGGTGTCAATGTTAATTTTGGTCTGCTCTAAAAGTGCAACTATAATTTCCAGGTTAATTTCAATGTCATCAACAGCAAGCGCAGTGTATGCTGAAAAATCACACGCCTGTACTTTTTGCATTTCATAACCCGGCGTTTCCTCATTTGCCTGCCGGCCGGTGGCCTTTTGCCTGCGCAGCCTTACCGTGAAGTAAAAACATGTGCCCACACCAAGCTCTGATTCAACGCCTATCTCGCCGTCCATCATCTCCACAATTCTGCGTGAAATTGCAAGCCCAAGACCGCTGCCGCCAAACTTGCGTGCAGTGCCTGCCTCCGCCTGCTGGAAGATATTAAACAGTTTTTCCTGTTGCTTGGCAGAGATGCCAATTCCGTTGTCCTGCACAGAAACTTTTAATGTGCAAAAATCCTCGTCAATGTTTTGCAGCGCGGCAACGAGTTCAATTTCGCCTTCTTCCGGTGTGAATTTTGAGGCGTTTGAAAGGATATTTGTAATTACTTGGTTAAGGCGCTGGTCGTCGCCAAATAAATTATCCGGTATATCCTGGGCAATTTGCACAGTAAACTTTTGCCGCTTATCATTAACACTTTGCGAAATTAGGGCAGTTACTTTGGCTAGCATTTCTCTGAAATTAAAAGCTGCAGGTGCAAGTTCCATCTTGCCTGACTCTATTTTTGATATATCCAAAATGTCGTTTATAATATTTAGCAGGTGCGAAGAAGCGCTTTCAATGCGCCGCAATGCGAAATTTTTGCGCTCTGCACTCTCCTCTTTCAGGCCTATGGATGTCATGCCAATTATCGCATTCATCGGCGTTCTTATTTCATGGCTCATGTTTGAAAGGAATACGCTTTTTGCATTGCTTGCCTAAAATGCCTGCTCCCGCGAATGCTTTAAGTCTGTTATATCATGCAGCATAAGCATAAGCCCGCTGGTTTCATCTTCGCTGTCTTTCATTGAAATAAGCGTGCCTTCATAATCCTCAAGCCCTTGGTTGAAGTCGAATGTAATTTCAAATGATACTGGTTGGCCGCTGGCCATGGTTTGCTTGCAGTAATTAAAAAGTGCCCCGCTTTCACTCTCGTTCATAAAGCCCGAAAATATCTCTGCCAATGTGCGGCCCTTAAGGTCCAGGGCGCTGGAATACCCTGTTTTTCTCACTACAAAATTCGTGCAGAAATCAACTCGCAGCGTCTCTGTCAAAAACAAAATAATGCCTGGGAAATTGTCAAGAACCAACGCTAAATAGCGGTCTCTTTGGCGCTGCGCAAGGGTTGCCGTTTTTTGCCTGTTCAGCGCTGCTTTGGCCGCAGTTTTCTCTTGTTGAAGTGCGGTTGCCAAATGCTTGCTCTCACGGTTTAGCTTCCGGTTTTCCGCCTCTAACGCCCGGTACTTCTCCAGCAGCTCGTTATAAGTATTTCCAATGGGCTCGTTCACAACAATTCCTCATATCTATAAGTACTGTAAAAATGTATATTGTCGGTGCGAAATAAAGTTTACAAAATACAGGCACTAAAGCTGTAGTTGTGAAACCTGTTATGCAACTTTCCGTCCGCCCCCGGCATCGGGCATATTTCGCCGCCGGAATAGGCCATGGCAAAAGGCTTATCTGAAACTGAGAATTTTTCACATATCAGCTTCAGCTCATCCTCCTGGTTCGGAGAG
>JAVBRS010000107.1:0-10063 GCA_031547715.1 Oscillospiraceae bacterium | reverse complement strand
TTTAAGTACAAGCGCAAGTACACTGCGCAAAACGGTGAAAACGGCGCAGGTGGCAACCGCAGTGGGCGTGGGGCCGCGGACCTTGTTATAAAGGTGCCGGTGGGTACACTTATTAAAGATGCAGCCACCGGCCAGATAATTGCAGATATATCCGGCGAAACGCCGGTGGTAATTGCTAAAGGCGGAAAAGGCGGCAGGGGCAATGCTCATTTTGCCACCCCCACACGCCAAATTCCTCGTTTTGCAAAGCCGGGCTTCCCGGGCGAGGGGTTAGAGGTTCTGCTTGAATTAAAACTTATTGCCGACGTTGGGCTTATCGGCTTTCCAAACGTGGGTAAATCTACATTGATATCTGTAATCAGCGCTGCAAAACCTAAAATCGCCAACTACCACTTTACAACACTTTCTCCGGTGTTGGGTGTGGTGCGTGTAGCGGAAGACGCAAACTTTGTGGTGGCAGATATACCCGGCATAATTGAAGGTGCAAGTGAAGGTGCAGGCCTTGGCCATGCTTTTCTGCGCCACGTAGAACGCTGCCGTTTGCTGCTGCATCTGGTAGATGTTTCAGGCAGTGAAGGGCGAAACCCGCTGGAAGATTTTGCACTTATAAACAAAGAGCTGAATAATTTTGATAAAAGACTTGCAGAATTGCCGCAGATTGTACTGGCCAGCAAGTGTGATTTGGCTACAGCTGAAGAGATTGAAACTTTTAAAGCAGCGGTTGAAGCCATGGGCTACACCTGTTATACCATAAGCTCTGCAACACACAGCGGCACAGACGCACTGCCGGCAATTGTATATGATAAGCTGAAAGAACTGCCACCTGTTGTGGTATTTGAGCCAAACTACGTTAAGCCAATTGAGCAGGAAAACCCTGAGGCGTTTACAATTGATAAAGTAACTGATAACACCTACCGTATTGAGGCGCCATGGCTAGTTACTATACTAGCCGGCTCTGATGTGGATGATTATGAAAGCTTAATGTATTTTCAGCGGCGTTTACAGGGCGCCGGTGTGGTGGAGGCGCTTGAAAAACTTGGTGCCAAAGAAAACGACACCATTTGTATAGGGGAGTATGAGTTTGACTTTGTGTTGTGATGAAAAATTTGCAACCCCAATTGACCGCAATGAAAATGATACCGAAAAAACACAGCCAGGTGAAGTTGCCGCTGCAATGCCACAGGCAATAATGCTTGAAAGCTTTAAAAACCCTGCTTTGCAGATAACTGCTGCTTTAACAGATGCCCCCAAAAATGCACATGGTGCTTTGCCGCCGGAGAATAATGCGGATGATTTAAGAGAGCAACCCCCGTTGGCACTTGCTTTTGTTGGTGATGGTGTATTGGAGCTGCTTGTTAGGCGCCGCCTTGTGCAGCGCACCAGGCTACAACCGGGGGCGCTGCACAAGCGCACCGTTGAAATGGTAAGTGCAAAAGGGCAGGCCGCAGCCCTGAAAGTTTTACTGCCATTTTTAACACAAAGTGAAGAAACCGTTTTACGCAGGGGTAAAAATGCAACAAAAGCAACGGTTTCAAAACATGCCAGCGCAGAAGAATACAGGGCCTCAACCGGCCTTGAATGCCTGCTTGGCTACCTGTATTTAAGCGGGCAGGCCACACGCATAACAGAGCTTTTTGAAATTTATTGGGCCTTTTTTGAAAACCGTGCAAATTAAACTGTTAAGCGTTAATTATTTTATGCTGTTATATTAGTATACAGCATTGTAAAACAATAAAAAAACACCGCTTTAAACATTTGGGTTTAAACCGGCGTTTTTTTATTGTTCTATAATTAAAATGCGTTTACTGTATTATTTTCGGTTTTGCTGGCTAGGGCTTTCGGGGTGATAATTAGGGCTTGGGTTACTTCGGTTTTCCTGCTGGTTTTGGCCGCCTTGGTTTCTCTGTTGGGTTTGCTGTGTCTGCTGGGTCTGGTTCTGCTGCTGGTTAGACTGCCTGCTTTCACGGTTTTTATTCTGTTTATCACGTTTTGCCACTTTTCTCACCGTCCTTTCAGCAATAGTATTGGCACGGCAAATAGGCAAAATACTGGCAAAATTTGTATGATGTAAAGGGCAGGTGTTGTTTGATATATATTCCATTATATGCTAAGATAAATTATTAAGGTATTTAAAGGGGAGAATATTATGTCTGGGCATTCCAAGTGGAGTACCATAAAACGCAAAAAAGAAAAAACCGACGGGCAAAGGGCAAAAGTTTTTACTAAAATGGCCCGCGAAATTGCTGTGGCAGTTAAAGAGGGCGGGGCAGATATTGCGGCAAACGGCAAATTGAGAGATATTATTGCCAAAGCAAAGTCTTTAAACGTCCCCTCTGAAAATATTACCCGTATAATAAAAAAGGCAGACGGCACAGACAAAGACGATTATGAGACCATTATATATGAAGGGTACGGCCCTAGTGGTGTTGCCGTAATTGTTGAAACCCTGACAGATAACCGCAACCGCACAGCAGCCAACATGCGCCATTATTTTGACAAATTTGGCGGCAACCTTGGCACAACGGGTTGCGTTGCTTTTATGTTTAACCAAAAAGGCATTTTAGTTATTGATGCAGAAGGCCAGAATGAAGAAAAAGTAATGGAAGATGCCTTTGAAGCCGGTGCAGAAGATTTTGATTTTGGTGAAGAGGTCATTGAAATTGCTACAGGTACCGCTGAATTTAGGGCGGTGCGTGAAGCACTTGAAGAAAAGGGGTATTCTTTTCTTGAGGCAGATATTGCGTACATTCCGCTTACTACCACTGCACTGCAAGAAGCGGAAGATTTAAAGAAAATGGGCCTGTTGCTTGACGCACTTGAAGACGACGACGATGTGCAAAACAGCTGGAACAGCCTTGAGAATGAACAGGATTTAAACCGCTAACCCCTGTAAACTTAAGGGGCATTTATTGCATAGGAAGTGAAATGTTGAGCGAGACAAAAATTTGTGCATGGTGTATGGCGGAAATACCGCAGGATGCAAAGGTTTGCCCGCGCTGTGGTTACAATGGCAGCCAGCGCAACCCCGTGGGGGCATTGGCCCTTGGCACCACGCTTGCAGGCAGGTACCACATTGGCCGCTACCTTAAAGTAGACGGTGAGGGAATAACCTACCTTGCTTACGACGAAACCCGCCGTGAAGCATTGCGCATTAAAGAATACTACCCTGCAAACCTTTGCCAAGCGCGCACGGCAGATAATACGGTTGTGCCGCGCCAAGGTGCCGAGGTGCTTTATAAAACGACCATGATGGATTTTACAGAGGTGTATAAAAATGCCGCTAAATACCAGCAGTGCCCTAACTTTATGGGTGTTTATGGCCTTGTAAATGAAAACGGTACCGTCTACGCCATCAGGGAACTTAGCAAAGGGGTTTCTTTGGCCGCCTACCTTGAAAATTTGTCTACCGTGCTCGACTGTGCTGCAGCAATGAACTTGCTGGAGCCCATTTTTGATGCCGTTCAAACCCTGCATGATGACAACATGTTGCACAGAGGTATCAGCCCGGAGACTATTATTATTCTACCGTCAGGCAAAGCGGTTTTAAGCGGTTATGCAACACAGGCAATGCGCACTGAGGGCAGCACGCTGACAAGTACAGTTTATAAGGGCTACACGGCGCCGGAGCAGTACAACGCAGCTGAGTACCAGGGCACATTTACAGACATTTATGCCTTGGCAGCGGTGCTATACACATGCATTACAGGCACAGTGCCCCCAAAAGCCAGCGAGCGCCGTATAGCAGATGACTTTGTACCGGCAAACAAAGCGGGGGGAGGTAAAGTTAGCCCCCGCCAAGCGGAGGTTATTGGCAATGCAATGGCATTAGAGCCCGGCCAGCGCCCCAAAACCGTTACAGAGTTTGCAAGCTACCTAAACGGCTCATATAAACCGGAAGTGCGTAAAGCGGCGCCGATTTTGAGTTTAAGCTCTATTCAACGGCAAATTTTAGCAGGTGTAGGTGTATGTGTGAGCGCCGTTGTTATTATTTGGCTTGTGGTGCAGGGCATTTTTAACATGGGCCAAGGCGGTATTACACCTGTAATCGGCAGCGACATTTCAAGCTCTGACAGCGTGGATGCAAGCAAAACGGAAGTGGACGATTTTGTGGGCTTGCTTTACTCTGATATAGAGGCAAACAGAACATTGCAGATGCAATACCTGTTTGTGACCGAAACAGCCTTTAATGAAACTTATAAGGCAGGTGTAGTTATAAGCCAAACGCCAGCCCCGTTAACCCCGTACCAGCAGGGTCAGGTAATACGGCTGATAATTAGTAAAGGCCCCGAAACAGCAGACGTGCCGAACCTTGTAGGTGAGAGCAGCGAGGCTGCAATTTCATTATTAAACAGCCTTGGCATACCCTATGAAATTGTGCCTATTATGGGCGACGGCAGTATAGCTGTAGGCCATGTTAGCGGCACTGATAAGCTTGTTGGCATGACAATTAAAATTGCCACAGAAAAACTGATAGTTTATGTGGTACAAAGTGTTCCGACCAGCAGTGAAAGCAGCAGTACAAGCGTAAGCATACCGCCGCAAAGCAGCAGCGCGCCGGAAAGTACATCACCGCAGAGCAGCAGTGTGCCGGAAAGTACAAGCACGGAGGTGCAAAGTGGACCTTGAGATATTAATGTATATTTGCATTGGCTTTTCTTTTATTGCAATGGCAGCGGCAATAGCTGCCCTGCTTAAAAAACCACAGGGTGTTACGAAAGAGGCCTTTGAAGCATTGCACAAAGAAATAGGCGATGAACTGCGTGCAAGCCGCACGGAAACTGTAGCTGCAATGGGGGTTTCACTGCAAACTTTTGGCGAGGTACAGGGCAATACCCAAAAACAAATTGCGGCCATACAAGACACCCGTTTGCGGGAGCTAGTAGAACAGCTGGCCGGGCAGCAAAAGGTATTACAAGGCACAGTTACAGACATTTTGCGCCAGGTGGAAACCCGCCTTACAAGTATGCAACAACAAAACCAAAAACAGCTGGACGCAATGCGTGAAACGGTGGATGAAAAACTGCAAAAAACTTTAGACAGCCGCATATCCCAGTCTTTCTCGCTTGTTAATGAGCGGCTTGAACAAGTTTATAAAGGCCTTGGTGAGATGCAAAACCTGGCGTCCGGCGTTGGAGATTTGAAAAAAGTACTTTCCAATGTTAAAACTCGCGGTATTTTAGGTGAAATACAACTGGGGGCAATTTTAGAGCAGATGTTGGCCCCTAACCAATATGAAGAAAATGTGGCGCTTCGCCCGGGCAGCACAGAGCGGGTTGAATTTGCAGTTAAACTGCCGGGTGAGGCGGGCGGTGCACCTGTGTACCTACCAATAGATGCCAAGTTCCCTGCAGATACATACATGGCGCTGCAAGAGGCGTACGAAAACGGCACGCCGGATGAAATTGATGCGGCAGGCCGAATGCTTGAGAACCGCATAAAAGGCGAGGCCAAAGACATAAGCCAAAAGTATATAAGCCCGCCGTACACCACAGACTTTGCGATTATGTTTTTACCGGTAGAAGGCCTTTACGCCGAAGTTGTACGCCGCGGTTTGATTGAAACATTGCAAAATACGTATAAAGTTAACATAGCGGGCCCAACAACAATGGCAGCACTTTTAAACAGCTTACAAATGGGCTTTAAAACCCTTGCTATACAGCAGCGCAGCGGTGAAGTATGGCAGGTGCTAAGCGCGGTAAAAACTGAATTTAACACCTTTGGTGAGGTGCTTGAAGCGGCGCAAAACCGCATTGCACAAACATCAAACGAGCTGGACAAGTTAGTTGGCACCCGCACCCGCAAAATACAAAGTAAACTGCGTAACATTGAAGAGTTGCCATACAGCGAAGCTGAAGTATTTTTAGGTATAGGGGAAGACTAGTTTTTGCTTTAAACCCATTGACGAAAAATATGCTGTGTGCAATTATAGCTTTTGCGGCCTGAAGCCGCATGTATGCGGAAGTGCTGGAATCGGCAGACAGGCACGTTTGAGGGGCGTGTGTCAATGACGTGTGGGTTCAAGTCCCATCTTCCGCACCAAAAACCGCCGATTTTATATCGGCGGTTTTTTTATGTTATTATTAACCGTATAACACAGGAAAAAAGCGAACGGTTTAAAAACAAAACACCTTTTAATACAAAGTTAAGTTAACAGGTATATTTAGTACTTTTAATGTAAGCGTTTTTAATTTTCACCGTTTAGCTACCGGTTAAAATGCTGAAGGTATAGAGGCTGTTATAAAACAAAAGCCGCATTGCTTTTTTGCGGGCGTAAGGTTATAAAGGTTACTGCCTGCGGTTTTACTTTTTAAAATGCAAAATGTTTAATTTTGTTATAAAATGGTAATGTTTAGTATAAATGTTTGCCTGTGCTGGCGTTTATATTGGCTGTTAGTATGTTGGTAATAAATAATAAATAAGCGCTGGGTGCTGAACAATATAAAAGGGGGAGAAGATGCCGGCAAAAAATTTTACTGTAGGGCAAAGTAACTACATAAAGCTGGTGGCCATGGCAGCAATGTTTATAGACCATTTAGGTTTACTTGCTTTCCCTAATATCACACTGTTCAGGTTTATTGGCCGCTTGGCGTTTCCGTTGTTCGCATACCAAATTGGCATAGGTTTTTTACATACAGGCAATATAATGAAATATTTTTTGCGCCTTTTTCTTTTCGGGGTGGTCATACAGCTTTTTTACATTTTTGGGGCCCAGTTTTTCTCTTTGAATGAAAACATATACTACCTAAACATATTTTTTACGTTGGCGCTGGGGCTACTTGCAATAATGTTATACAGCAAAAAAAAATACATACCTTTGGCCCTGGTAATCTCGCTTCCGGTTATAGCAAATTATGCAGGCTTAACTTTTGACTATGGCTGGTATGGGGTATGCGTTATTTTAATGCTTTTTATATTGCGGCAAAAACTATTTTATATGGCCGCGGGGCTGTTTATTTTAAGTTATTTTTACCTGCTTACAGGTGCTGTTGGGGTTTTGCAGTTAGCTTGCGTAATAGGCGTACTTTTTATTGCATTTCCGCTTACGGTGCCTTTTAAAATACCGGGCATTGCAGTATATATTTTTTACCCGGCGCATTTTGTTATAGTTTATATAATTGCAATGTTGGTAAACTGATTTTTAAAAAATAAATTGATAATTTAAAATGTGGTTTTGCTAAATAAAATAAAGTGCAATTCATTGATGTTTTAATTTTGCTTACTACACTGCTGCTTTTATAAATTAGCAAAGCTTTACAGTAGAAATTAATGCCGCAGCAATGTGCTTTCTTAATCAAAAAAGAAACAGATACTGAATATTATTTAAAAAGTGGTAAAGTACACCGTTTTACATTGACGAAAAGCCTAAAAATTAATATAATTAATGTTTAGAATAACAGCTGGAGGACAGTATGAAGAGAAAAGGGAAACTCAATTTTTTTATTGTTGCTTTTCTTATAATTTCACTGGCGTACACCGCTTTTTTCGGTGTATCAAGCCAATACGGTGATATTACAACAATTAAAATTAAAGGCGCAAATGACATTCGTTACGGCATTGATATCCGTGGGGGTGTGGACGTTACCTTTACACCTGCAGGCGGCTTTGATGCCAACGCCGAACAGCTTTCAAGCGCTGAGGAAACCATTAAAATGCGCCTTGTAAACCTGGGTATCACAGACTACGAGATTTATAAAGATGACGCCAACAACCATATAATTGTACGCTTCCCCTGGAAAGAGGGTGAGACAGACTTTAACCCTGAGCATGCGATTGATGAGCTGGGCGCTTCTGCAATGCTTACATTCAGAGAAGGGTATGTGCTTGATGAAAACGGCTTGCCCAGCGGAATTACTGCTGAAAATGTAATTATTGAAGGCAAAGACGTAGAGAATGCCACCGCTGTTGTAAGCCAGAATAACGGCACAACGGAATACCTTGTGCAATTGGAACTTTACCAATCCGGCATGGAGAGCTTTTCTGAGGCGACAAAGCGCCTTGCAGGCAACGGTACAATTTCAATATGGATGGACGAGCTTGTTATATCAAACGTTTCGGTGCAATCTCATATCCCTGACGGGGTTGCAACTATACGCGGTAACTTCACTGCCGAAGAGGCAGTGGCACTTGCAAACAAAATTAATGCCGGCGCCCTTCCGTTCGCTTTAGAGGCAGAGAGTTTTAGCACCATAAGCCCAACATTGGGAATGGGCGCTTTGCAAACTATGCTGCTTGCAGGCGTTATAGCGCTTGCGCTTGTTTGTGTGTATATGGTGTTCATGTACCGCTTACCAGGTGCAGTTGCCAGCCTTGCACTTTTGGGGCAGCTTGCAGGTACTATTGCTGCTATATCCGGCTTTTTGCCGGCTATAAACAGCTTTACATTAACCCTGCCGGGCATTGCCGGTATTATTTTATCTATCGGTATGGCGGTAGATGCAAACGTTATTACCTTTGAACGCATAAAAGAGGAGCTGCAAAAAGGTAAAACGCTGGACAATGCAATTCAACAGGGGTTTGCCCACGGCCTTGCCCCGGTACTTGACGGCAACATTACGGTGCTTATAGTAGCAGTGGTTTTACTTGGTGCCTTCGGGCCGGCAAACAGCCCTGCTGCAAAGCTTTTGTCTATATTCTTTAAAGCTTTCGGCCCCTCTACCGTGGGTATGATATACTCTTTCGGGTTTACTTTGCTGGTGGGTGTTATATTAAACCTGGCTTTTGGTGTTTTTGCAAGCCGTGTTATGCTGCGCAGCCTTTCAAAACAAAGCTTTTTGCGCAACCCGGCGCTTTACGGCAGCATTGCCGCAAAACCGGTTAGAGACTTTGACTTTATTGCAAACCGCAAGAAAATGTTCACAGCTAGCGCTGTGTTGCTGTGTGCTGTACTTGTTTTCAGCGCGGTGTTCGGGGTTAAAACCGACATTCAATTCAGCGGTGGCGCACTTATGACATATAGTTACACAGGTGAAGTTGATATTGAAACTGTAGAGGATATCGCAGGCGAAATTTTGGGCGGCGATGTTACCGTGCAAAGCGGCAGCTCATTTGCAGGCGGCAGTACAATTGCAATTTCCTGCCCGGGTGGCCAGGCCACAGCAGGTGAAGTAGAGGAATTGTTAAATGCATTGCAAGGGCAGTTTGAAAAGAACCAAATTGAACAGCTGCAAATTAGCAATGTAAGTGCAGGCATGGGGCAAAGCTTTTTTGCAAAAAGCATTTTAAGCCTGGCTATTGCAGCGTTATTTATTTTAATATACATTGCACTGCGCTTTAAAAACATTGGCGGCCTGCCGGGCGGCGTTATGGCGGTTATTGCCCTTATGCACGACCTTATTCTGGTGTTCGGCCTTTACAGCGTTCTTCGCATTCCGCTGGACGGCAATTTTATTGCGGCCATGCTTACAATATTGGGTTATTCTATTAACGATACCGTTGTTGTGTATGACCGCATACGGGAAAACAAGAAGCTCTATGGCAATAAACACAATTTCAGTGAGCTGGTTAACCTTAGCATCAACCAATCTAAAGTGCGTTCATTGCGCACCACAATTACAACAGTTTTGGCGTTAGGTGCGGTATGTATTGTAACTTACATGAACGGTGTTACAAGTATAGCCGTGTTTGCGTTGACACTTATAATAGGTATGGTATCAGGTGTGTACTCAAGTATTTGTATAGCCGGCCCGCTTTGGGCACTATGGGTTGAAAAAAATACCGTCAGTCATTCAAGAAAGCCGGCAAAGAAAACAAAAAAAGCATGATTAAAAAGCTGCAAACAGAAACGTTTGCAGCTTTTTTAAAACTTTAAAACTATATATTGTGGTACGGCAACTATTATTGTATAATTATTGTGCTTAGCCAAAAATGTTGGAAAATGTCCAGCGAAAGTTGTATAATTGCCCCTAATTATATGCTATATTGAACCTAATTATTGGGGGTATATAGTATGATGGAGGGAAAACTTGTTGTTACGCACACTGCAAAAGAGAACGGCCACACTTTGCAGTACAGCCTGTTTTGTTTTAACGGTTCATACGGCATATCAGTTTTGAATGAAGAGGGG
>JAVBRS010000151.1:0-3566 GCA_031547715.1 Oscillospiraceae bacterium | reverse complement strand
CTGCCGTATGAGCAAGGGCAGTGTGTTTTTACCTGTACCGGTACCACGCCCGGCCCCGGAACTGAAAAGCATTTAAATAAGCTTTTGAAGGCGGAATTGTTTAGTTGTTTCGCAGTTGCAACAGCAGGTAGAAATTTAATTGGCGCTGAAAAAGCCCTGCGAGATTTAGAAACAAGCACTTTGAAATTCAACGCGGAAGATATGCCGGGAGCCCAGGCGGCGTTGCAGCTTTTTTGCACAGCGGCAACCCTTGGCCTGCCGCCGGAGTATGAGGCTGCGAAAAAAGCTGTTTACAGTGCAACCGGCATTAAAGACCTACCGCCGGAAATGGTGCGCACTGCGCTGCAAAAAGCCTTGCTTTCAAACGAGCCGCAGCTGATAAGCCCGCTGCTTAATGCCGGCGCACTGGCATTTGCGGGCCTTGGTGCAGGCAGTTTAATTGGCCTTGGGGCAACCCCGTGTAACATGCTTTGCAGGTTTTTTGCCCTGCTGTACAAAACAAAGGGCAGCGCAGAGGAGCTGTGCAGTGCACTTAACTACACAAGAAGTTTTTTAAACGACCTGCTTTGGCTGGAGCGTGTTTTCAACGCCCCACGCCCGGAAGATACAGACAGCCTTAAAAAAATTATAAAGGGCGGCATGCCCTGCCCTTACAGCGAATTGAACGATTTATTTGAAGCTTTGGCCCCCGGCAGCGGTTATGACTCCAGCTTACTTTTAAAGCTGGAGAAAAGCGGCGAGCCGTACGCAATTTGCCACCTTGCAATTGGTGAAGGGGAACTTGCGCTTGCAGGTGTTCCAAGAGAAAGGCAGGGTGCAATACACGCAGCCCTGTTCGAGGCAGTTTTTCGCAGCCCGGCGCTTAACCACCGGGGGGTGCTTTTAAAAATGGCGGCAGAGCTTAATACCGCAGCGGGCGGCTAGTAGGTGCAATACAAATTATGTGCTGCATTTTAAAAAGGCAATAAATAGCAGTTTATTTTTGCCGGTTTTGCAGGTGCGCAAGTGTACATTTTTTGCAAAGGGCAAAAAGTTTCAAGTTGCCTTAAAAAAATGAATAGGCAAGGGTGCTTTTATAGGTATAGAATAATAACATTTTTCAAATGCGCAAAACTTAGCCTGCCGCAGCAAAAGCCGACGTGCTGGTGGGGCTTAGGCGGCTTGGCAACAAAAGAAAGTAAGCTGTGAAGTTTTGCGCACTGCGCAAAACTTAGCCTGCCGCAGCAAAAGCCGGCGTGCTGGTGGGGCTTAGGCGGCAGAGGCTATTTATTTTTTAACAAAACACAAAACACCACCATAGAATGGGCAAAAGCTCATTTTTTGGGGGTGTTTTTTTGAAAACGCATGTTTTTTGGGTTGCCGCCGGAGATGCCCGCCAGCAGGCGATAAGAGAGAGCCTTGCGGCCGCCGGCCACACAGTTACAAGCCAGTTGCCCAAAGCGGAATGCCTTATTTTCCCTATGCCATTTTCACCGGAAAAGCACGGTATGCTTGCAGCTATGGCCAAAGCAAAAAAAGGTGCGCTGCTAATGGCCGGTTTTGTGCGCCCGCCTGCATATGCACTTGCAGGGGATGCAGGTTTTGTTTTGTTAGATTACCTGCTGCGTGAGGAACTTGTTTTGTACAATGCCCTTGCCACCGCAGAAGGGGCGGTGTTGTTGCTTTTGCAAAACCGCAAAGAAACCTTGTTCAAAGCGGAGGTTTTGGTTGTTGGCTACGGCCGTATTGCAAAGTTACTGTGCCAACGCCTTGCGGCATTTGGCACAAATGTCACCGTTGCAGCCCGCCGGCCAGAGGTTAGGGCAGAGGCTGAATGCAACGGCTTTGAAGTGTTGAACACCGTTACAATGGCAAAAAGTGCACACCGCTTCAGCGCCGTTATAAACACAGTGCCTGAGCTTGTTGTTGGCGGCGAGTTTTTGGCTGCCATGCAAAAAACTGCAGAGGTTTTTGATTTGGCAAGCGCCCCGGGCGGTGTAGATTTTGCAACGGCAAAGCGCCTTGGGGTGGCGGCGGGGCTATACCCCGCATTGCCTGCAAAATGCGCACCTGTTTCAGCGGGGGCGTTTGCGGCAAAAACTATTTTGCAAATACTTGAGGAGAGAGAGGAGGCTTGAAAATGGAAAACATACGTATTCTTTATGCACTTACAGGCTCTTTTTGCACCTTTGATTTGGCTATTGAAACGCTGAAAAAGCTTGTGCTGGCAGGCGCAAAGGTTATACCGGCAATGTCATACCATGCGGCGGGGGTAGACACACGTTTTGGCAAAGCAGAGGATTTTAAAGCCCGCCTTGAGGAAATATGCGCAAGCCCTGTGGTGGACACCCTTGTTAAGGCAGAGCCAATTGGCCCTGAGGGGTTGGTTGACATTGTAGTGGTGGCGCCCTGCACTGGAAATACAATGGGTAAGCTTGCCTGCGGTATTACAGATACCCCGGTATTAATGGCCTGCAAAAGCCAGCTGCGCGGTGCAAAACCGGTGCTTCTGGCCTTGTCAAGCAACGACGCCCTTGCCGCCGGCGCACAAAACATGGGCCGCTTGCTAAATACAAAAAACGTGTATTTTGTGCCCATGTACCAAGACGATTACATAAAAAAACCCACCAGCCTTGTGGCAGACTATGAGCAGATGCAAACTGCAATTGAATGCGCAATGAAAGGAAAGCAACTGCAGCCTGTTATTTTTAAATAGCGGCGGCAGGCAATTTTTTGTATATCAGCGGCGGTTATTTTGCGGTTATTTCACGCTTCCAACTTTTCTTGTTTTTTGGTAAAATTTTTTATGTTGCTTTTCAAAAGCCTGCCATATTTGGCAGGCTTTTATTGGGGTAGAAACCACTAGCCTGATGGCAGTTTCTCTCGCAGGTTTTAGTTTCAGGCAATTGGCGAAGTGAGCTGTTATCTCTGTGGGTTAACCGGTTTTTCATCTGCTGGCAAAGCGCAATTACCAGCCGGCGGGTGGTTGCAAGAGGTGCAGAGATCAACGTTCAGCACGCTTTAAGCCGCATGCCGGCACAGGCTATTCCAGGGCAAAAACAAACCTCTGGCTAAGCCGGAGGCTTATTTTTGAAGTTTAAAATGTAAGCGCTTTAAAGTTGAAACTGTGTAAATTGTATTATACCGGCGCAATTTTTTAAAGGCAGGCAGCCGCAAAGCTCAACATGAAGAAAAATAAATATTTTGCAATAACCGCACTGTGCAAGTGGCGTTACACCGCAAGCTTTGCCAACATGGCAACCTTGTATTTTTAGGCAGAATAAGGTAATATTTAAAATGCTTGGCGGTATGTTTGCCTGCAAGAAGCGTAAAGGGGAAAGAGATGACAAAAATTTCTATTGTAGTACCGTGCTACAATGAAGCTGCGGTTTTACCGTTGTTTTACCCACAGGTGGTGGCTGCCCTTAAAAGCATTGAAAATACCACCTACGAAATTGTTTTTGTGAACGACGGCTCGAAGGATGACACCCTTAAAATTTTAAAAGATTTGCACAGGCAGGACAAAAATGTACGCTATATAGCATTTTCACGCAACTTTGGCAAAGAGGCGGCCCTTTACGCAGGGC
>JAVBRS010000068.1:0-3456 GCA_031547715.1 Oscillospiraceae bacterium | reverse complement strand
CCGGTGTTGGAGCTTGACGGAACCCTGCCGGTGGACACCCTGGCCTTGCAGGTTATAAGCTGGCTTTTTTAAAATAGCTTATACGTAAAATTAACGTGCTGCGCATTTTTTAGTTGTTTTGTAAAGTGTTGCTGCTTTAACATTACAAAAACGGCTTTACTTTTTTACAGTGCAAAACTGCTTAAAATTTACAAACCCGCTGCCTTGTAAAGCCAACGGGTTTATTTTAGCGCAACATATTATTGCAAATTTTATATAATGCCTTGGTAAAACCTGTTTTAAGCACGGGCGGTGCGCTTTAAAAAATGGCATTGTAGCGCCTTTTTTTGCCGGTTTTGCCCTAAACCATTCCCCGGCTTACTTTTTTGTGTTTGCCTGTGCCACCGCTGCTTTATTTATTAAACTTGCTTTAATTATAGTGCGGTTGTGGGTGCCGGCCGCTGAAAACATTTACCTTGGTGTGTTTTGCGCCGCCACCGCTTAATGCAGTAATTTACCCATTGTGTTGCGGCAATTTTTACTTTTTGCCAGCTAACCTTGTTTTTATAAAACTTTTGTGCTATACTGCCTGCATTGGCCGCCTGCAGGCGGCAGGGTAATATTGGCTGGTATTTTTAATACAACTTTATAACCAATTTACAACCATGAAGGTTGCGGGGCTTTTTGCAGAATTGCCGCACCTTTTTGGTGTTTTTATTTTTAGGAGGGTATATGAAACCTTTTTCCACGCAGCGCCTTGTTTTAGGCGCGCTGTTTTTGGCCACCGCTTTATTTTTGCCATTTTTAACTGCCCAAATACCCCAAATTGGCAGCGCCCTTTTGCCAATGCACCTGCCTGTTATAATTTGCGGGTTTGTGTGCGGCGGGCCGGTGGGTGCTTTGGTGGGCTTTATTGCCCCGCTTTTGCGCAGTATTATTTGGGGCATGCCCCCATTTTACCCCACCGCTTTTGCCATGGCCTTTGAGCTTGCAACATATGGTTTTGCCAGCGGGTTTATTTACTCTGCGCTTAAAAAGAAGCCCATTAATGTTTACATTGCACTTGTTTGTGCAATGGTGGCAGGGCGTTTGGTTTGGGGCGCCGTGCGCCTGGCGCAAAGCGGGCTTGCAGGCAGTGCCTTTCCCTTCTCTGCCTTTTTGGCGGGTGCAGTTTTAAACGCCGTGCCTGGCATTGTTTTGCAATTGCTTATAGTGCCCCCAATTGTACTTGCCTTAAAAAGGGCAAAACTTATAGCCGGCAGCTAGCTTTGCGCTTTTATTCCGGCATTATTCACTTTACATACTTCTGCCACCACACACCCCTTGCCCGCCCTTAAAAAGCAGCGCTTAGCAGCACTTTTTAGGCACAGGGCGGGTTACGGCAACAAAAAACAGGGGAACCCCCTGTTTTTTTGTTGCACTTTATTGGCATTAAAACCACCGCCTCTGCCAGATAATTCCCCCGCCGGTTTTAATTGCAGGTATCAAGCGAAGCGAGCCGTTACCCCTGTGAGTTAACAAATTTATTTCATACACCGGCAAAGCGGCAATTACCGTTAGCGGGTAATTGGGCAAGACGTGCAGATGTGAAACTATTCAGTGCGCCTTGGGACGTATGCCGGTGCTAAACCCTTCTAGAGTTTTGCCGTATGGGTATGACTCAGAGGCTTTTAAAAGAACTGAAAAGCTAATAAAGGGAACCGAAGTGTTAACCGGCCGCTTATTTTACTTGTAAATACAGCCGCTAATAAGTGCCGCCATATTTGCTTACCTGCAGCGCTATTTTTTGTGGCGGGTAAAATTTATTGTGTACTGCCCGGTGGTAATTATAGCAGCCTTTGTACATTAGGCAACTGCGCCCCACCGGGCAGAACCATATGGTTAAGTAAGGTGGCGCTTTTTTTATAGCCCCCTTGGCACAGCCACCTTAATACGGCACAATTTAAGTTTTTTGCCCCTTTGCCGTTTTTACATTTTTGCCACTCACTTTTAAAAGTGCTGGTTTTCGCTGTTTATTGCGCCTTTATAGGGCGCAGGCTTTTTCAAATTCTGCAAAAAAGCCGCTTTTATCATAAAGCAGTTTGTACCCTCCGGCCAGCACCTGTTTTGTGCCACCGTCCGGTGGCAGGGCTAACCAGTTTAGGTGTACAAACCCAAATTCAACCTCCAGCCCTGTTTTATAAAACACCCGCAATGAGGTGCACGCACCCCAATTTTCAATTCCAGTTTTTTCAACTTCACCAAAGGTGGCGGCAAAACCCGGTTCATTTAAAAATTTTTGCGGCTCACGGCAAACCAGCAAAAGGTCGATATCGGAATTCGGCCCCATGGTGCCCCGCGCATAAGAGCCCACCAAAAGCAGCACCTCTAAACCTTCTTGGCCGGCGGCTATGCTTTGCACATGTTTCAAAAATTCGGCAGGCATGTTTTACCCCTTTGCGAATTACATTTGTGTGTTTTTAACAGTATTTTTTGTTGCAGTGTGTTTTAATAATACAAATTGTAAATATTGCATTATAATTTACAATTTGCAATGCTTAAGGCTGCCATATTCACATACTCTGCCAAGGGCAGTTCCTGTGTTGAAACTACCTCAATACCACAGCGGCTAACCGGCAAAAGCACTTTTTTTGCACTGGCGTTGCCAATTGCAAAGGCCATTTTCGGTGTAATTTCACCCAGCAATGCATTGGGGGTTAAAATGCCAATAGGGCCAACAATAACCTCTGCCCAAGGGGCGTTAACAACCACCGGGTTTTCACCTGTTGCACCCTTTTGCGCCCCCGCTTTTAACATGGCAGCTGTTGCTGTGCTGTTGGTGCCAACTGCAATTATTTCAATATCTGTGCACATTTCAATTAATTTTTCCACCAGGGCTTTACCCATGCGCCCGCCCTGGCCGTCTATAACTAATATTTTCATTGCGTCCCCTTTCTTTTCAATATTTATTATACACAAAGCGGTAGCTTTGTTCATTGTTTTTTGTTATGCTGTTAATATACAGCCGTGTTTAATGCGGCAAAGCCAGCACTTATTTTGAAAGGGTGTTATTATGGATTTATTTGAAAAACTGAACAAGCTTGCCAAAACCGGTGCAAACAAAATGGAAGACGCCGTTGAAAAGAGCAAGGTTGCCTTGCGGGCCAGCGCAGAAAAAGTTGAAGATGCTGTTGAAATTAGCCGCATAACCCTGCGCATTAACACAGAGCAAAGCAGCATTGCAAAGCTAAAAGAGGAACTGGGCGCCTACATTTACAGCCAGTATGCCGCCGGCACAGCCATGAGCGGAGAGGCCCAGCGCCTTTGCAGTGAAATTGCAACAATTAACGCCGCTATTGAAGAGCTGGAAAACCGCAAGCTTACCCTGCGCACGGCTGCACAAG
Source organism: Oscillospiraceae bacterium (assembly GCA_031547715.1). GTDB lineage: Bacteria > Bacillota > Clostridia > Oscillospirales > Ruminococcaceae > JAVBRS01. The sequence goes on along the minus strand of JAVBRS010000068.1, from coordinate 94 downwards.
CAACAGATGACACGGTAAATAACAACGCAGATGAAAAAGCCCCCGCCCCGTTTGACGGCAAAAACGCCGCCCCGGCAAAGGAAACGGTTTGCCC
>JAVBRS010000063.1:0-3526 GCA_031547715.1 Oscillospiraceae bacterium | reverse complement strand
ATATTCTTTCATAATGGGCGCAATGTGCTTGTCGTAATCCTCCTGGTTGCCGCCAAGGTGTTTAATTGCGCGGGCAGGCAGGCCGACAGGGCTTTTTTTGAAAATTGCGGTATAGGCGGCAAGGGCATTTACATAGCTGCCGTAAGGCGAGCAATGTTCACCGTCATGCCAGTAAAGGTCAATGTCCGGCCTATTGTTGTAAACGTGTTCAAACACCTGGCCAACAGGGGTAAGTGTAACACCGGTTTTCTCTTTCAGGTCGTTATAAATGCTGTACATTTCCACTTGGTGGGGCTGGTCATAGCGCTCAGCCCAAGGGGTGGTAACAAGCGGCGTTGCCCCAACTTTGCGTACAAGCTCTATAATCGCTGCACCGTCGTTAACGGTGTCTTCACGTGGGGGGCTGGGGCTGTGGGCGGCCTGCTGCAACACAACATACCTGTAACCGCCGTGCACAAGTGCGTAGCGCAGGTTTGCAGCTTGCTTTACATGCCAGCCAAAAGTAACACCAGGGTAGGCCTGCATGTCTGCCTGCACTTCAAGGCCCGGGTTGCCGGCCTCTGCCAGCATTTTGAAAATAGCAGGCATGTCGTTGTAAAAGGTATGGCTGTTCCCGACGAATAAAACTTTTAATTTTTCCATCATAACACCTCTTTATTTTATTACAGGGGCCACTACCCCTGAATTGGACAGTACTGCTTTATGTTGCATAAAAGGCTGCTAAAAAGAAACACGGCGCTATTTCCTGAATTGGACAGTGCTGTTTTCCATGCTGTCAACAATGGCAAGGCTGTGCAGGTTTACCCCTGCGCTGCGCAAAGCTGCCCCGCCGGGTTGAAAGCCCTTTTCTATAACCACGCCAACACCGCTACAAATGGCACCGGCCTGCTGCAAAATGGCCAAAAGCCCGCCGGCGGCAGCACCCATGGCAAGAAAATCATCAACTACCAGCACATGCTCGCCTTCGGATAAAAAGCGTTTTGAAACCATTACAGTGTAGTCTCTGCCATGGGTGTAACTGTGTACGGGAGCGCTGTATATTTCACCGTCAAGGTTTTTGCTTTGTGTTTTTTTTGCAAAAACTGCCGGCGCGCCGAAAACCATTGCACAAGCGGTGGCAATGGCAATGCCGGAGGCCTCAACAGTTAAAATTTTATCCACTTTGCAAGTGGCAAAACGGGCTTTAAACTCTTTTGCAATTTCACCCAGCAAGAAAGGGTCAATTTGGTGGTTAAGGAAAGCGTCCACCTTTAAAATACTGCCGTCACGCACAATGCCATCTTTTAAAATTCGGTTTTTTAAAAGTTCCACTTTTACCCCTTTTTGCCCGCAATAATAAATGCTACTTTAAATGCATTGTACCATATAGCAGTATAAAAGCAACCTGCCGTTTTGTTGTAATTTTTTACTTTAAAGCAATAGTTTAAAACGCTTTATGGCTAAACTTGCACACCCGCAGGCTAGAAAGGTTTTTTGTTGCATATTATTTATGAAAATGCATTAAAAAGGAGCGGCCATGGCTAAAAGAGAAAGCTTTTTTAAAGGTGCTGCTATTTTAGTTGTAACATCTGTTTTTATACGCCTTGCCGGCATGGGTTTTCGCATATACTTCGCCCGTGTTGCAGGGGCAGAGGGCATGGGTTTATACCAGCTTATATTTTCGGTTTACACTTTCATGAGCACCTTTGCCACGGCGGGTATAGCAGCGGCGGCAACCCGTATTGTGGCACAGGGTGCAAGCAGTAAATTGCCGGGCGCACAACGCACGGCTGTACAGGTTAGCGCAGTATGTGCCGCAGTACTTGGGTTTTTTGCCATGGTGCTTTTGTATTTTGGTGCAGGGCCAACAGCTAAATATTGGCTGCAAGACATGCGCACATTAATGCCGTTAAAAATACTTGCATTCGCCTTGCCTGCAATGGCTTTAACTGCTGTTTACCGCGGCTATTTTGTGGCGGTGCGCAGGGTTGCCGTGCAAAGCTTTTCACAGGTGCTGGAGCAGGTTTTGCGCCTTGCGGTAATATTTGCGGCAATGGCAGGGGTTGAAAAAGGAGATATTGCCGGTGCCTGTAATGTTGTGGTGGTTGGCAACCTGGTTTCAGAGGTTGCTGCGTGCCTGTATATAGTTTTGCGCTATTATACGCAAAAACCTATGCCGCAAAAAGCAAAAAGCAGCGGTGGGGTGCAAATGGCGTTAAAAGGCTTTTTGGCTGTAATGCTGCCTGTTGCTGCCGGCGGAAGCGTAAAAAGCCTTTTGCATACCCTTGAAAACACACTGGTACCGGGGCAGATAGCACTTTTTTTAGGCAGCAGTACACTGGCCCTTGCACAGTTTGGCGTGCTAAAAGGTATGGTTATGCCGGTGTTAATGTTCCCTGCGGCATTTTTGGTGGCGGTTGCCATGCTGCTTGTGCCGGAAGTTACAGAGGACCTTGCTGCAGGGCGGCTTTTGCGTATGCAGAAAACAGTGGGGTGGGCACTGCATTTGACAATGCTTTCAACAGTGATACTGGCCGCACTTTTTATAATATTAGCAGAGCCAATTTGCCTTTTACTATATGACAACAGCGAAGCTGCATTCTATATGCAAATACTTGGCCCAATATTACCTTTTATATACCTGGAGGCCATAACGGAAGGTTTATTACGGGGGTTAAACCAGCAAAAAAGCAGTTTGCAATACACAATGATAGATTCAGTACTGCGCATAGGCCTAATAATGTTTTTAGTGCCCCAATACGGTATGCAAGGGTTTTTGTATATTATGCTTGCAAGCAATATTTTTACATCAGGCCTCAATTTACAAAAGCTTTTGGCCACAAGCGGCGTTAGGGTTAACTGGGTAAAATGGGCGGTGTTGCCTTGCGCAGCGGCGTTTGCTTGCACAGTGCCTGCAGGTATTGCCATGGGCGTTTTAAAAAACTGTGGGCAAGGGTATATTTTGCAAATTTTGGCGGGCGGCACAACAGGGGCGGTAATTTATGTAATTTTGTGCTTTATACTGCGTTGCTTTACTAAAAAAGACATTGACCAACTGGTAAAGATACTTGTTAAAAAAGCATAATACCGGCCACCGTGCATTTTAAAAAATATGCCGCATAAACATTAAAACTCCACCACCTTTGCTATGGGCAGGGTGGTGAAGTTTTAGAGTTTCAAATTGTAAAGGCCGGCGAGTAAAAGACTGCCCGGTAAGAGCGCGGCTGGTAAGCGCAACAAGTAAGAGCGGAAGGCAAGAGGGCAGCCGGTAAGAGAGGCCGGTAAGAGAGGCCAATTAGAGAGCTGACGGCAAGAAAGCGGTAAATAGAAGAGTGTAGCGAGGGGAAGGTAAATAGAATGGCGGTAAGTTACCCATTAAACTAAACAGCTTTTCAAACTGAAATTTTTGTGCCGGGCACAAATTTTACGGTTGCCGCAGTTGGTGCAAAGCTGCCATTATAGGTGGTACAAGCTGTTTCTTGCGTGACATAACACCGGGCAGGTATACATTGTTTTCATTAATTACAGCTTCAGGAAAGGCCAGGGC
>JAVBRS010000106.1:0-3135 GCA_031547715.1 Oscillospiraceae bacterium | reverse complement strand
GTTAAGTTGCTTGCAATAGTGCCGCTGAAGAGCACCCCCTTTTGCGGAACGTAGCCAATGCGTGAACGCAGGTCTTTCTGCCGGTACTGGCGTATGTCTACACCCTCAAGGGTAATGCTGCCCTCATTAACGTCATAAAAGCGGGGTATAAGGTTTACAAGTGCGGTTTTACCTGCGCCGGTGGCACCTATAAAAGCCACCTTTTCACCCGGTTTTGCAGTGAAAGAAATGCCGGTTAAAGCATTTTCTTCAGCGCCGGGGTACTGGAAACTTACATTGTTAAAAGCAATGCCGCTGCGTAAAACGGCCGGCGCTTCCACCGGGGTTTCAGGGTCGGTTATACTCGGCACGGTTTCCATAACCTCGTTAACCCTGCGCACAGATACAAGGGCCTGCGGCAGCATCATGCTTACCATGGAAAGCATGAAGAAGCTTTGTATTATCTGCATGGCGTACTGAAGGAAGGCCATCATGTCGCCAACTTGTAAACTGGATGCCGCAATTAGCTGGGCGCCTACCCACACAATAATAAGTGTAAGGCCGTTCATTATTATCATCATGCCGGGCTGCATAAGGCCGGCAACACGCCCCACAAAAACCTGGGTTTTGGTAAGGTCTGCGTTGGCTTTTGCAAAGCGCCCGGCTTCAAACTCCTCACTGCCGAATGCGCGTATTACCAGCATACCCGAAAGATTTTCACGCAGAACAAGGTTTAGTTTGTCTGTAAGTTTTTGAATTTTTGTAAAGCGCGGTACGGTTATGGCAAAAAGCACCACCACAAGCCCTGTAATGCAAAGCACGGCAACCGCAATTAACCACGCCATAGACGGGCTTTTTTTAAGTGCCATTACAACGCCGCCAACACCCATTATTGGGGCGGATATAACCATGCGCAAGCCCATGGTTATCATCATTTGAATTTGGCTTATGTCATTAGTTGTTCGGGTTATTAAAGATGCAGCGCCGAATTTATCTATCTCCTCACTGGAAAAGTGCTCTACATGGCTGAACATATCTTTGCGCATGGCGCGGGCAAGCCCTGCCCCTGTGCGAGAGGCAAAATAACCTATGCCAACAGAGGCTAAAACAGAGAGGGCACAGGCAAGCAGCATCTGCCCGCCAACTTTTAAAATATAGGAAGTTTGCAGCCAGTTTGTGTTTACACCAAGTGCCGCATAAACTGTTTTAATGCCGTTTGCAGCCGCAAGGCTTAACGCAGTGGCCGGTGCGGCGGCGGCTGCCTCACGGTAGCTTTCCGGTGGCCCTGCCGTGCCGCTGCTGTATGCAAGCGCCCTTGCGTAGAAGCTTTGGGCAAATGCAGGTTCAAGTACTGCCGCAAGGGTATCGTCTTCGTTTAATTCACGGTTTAAAAGGTATACATTGCCTGTTTCCAGTGCCGTGTAATATGCCAGCTCTTCTGCGGTGGCGCTTTCCGGGGTTACCAGCCGGTATGCGCTTTCCACGGCTGCGGCTTGTTCTTCGCTCATGAAGGGAAGAAGCTCGCTTAGTGCAGCGGGGGAAATGGCGGCAGGCACAGTGTCTGTAATGCCGCCGCGCTGTATGCCCACAGTGACAATGTTTGACATAAGGTCCGGCAGGCGTAAATCCAGAATGTTCTGGACAAATAAAAGGCACACGGTGGCAACCACCATGGCGGTAAAAGGCTTTAAATAACCTAATATTCTCTTCATGCTAAAGGCTCGGCCTCCTCTTTGCTTTTTGCCCGGCTGCAACCTTTTCTGCGGCCGCAAGGTAAAGCTTAATGCTGTGTATTAATTGCTGTGCCTCTTTTTGGCCCATTGCTTCAACTATTTGGGCCGCATAATTAAAGGCATTTTCTTTTGCGGTTTTCAGTGCTGCTTCACCTTTTTCGGTAAAGCAAATGTAAGTTGCCCGCCGGTCGTGCTCGCTTTGTTTGCGGGCTATCAGGCCCATGGCTTCAAGCTCGCTTGCGCGCTGTGAAATGCCCGGGGGGGCCTGGTTTAATAAATCTGCAAGAATGTTCACTCTTATGCCGGGCTCGCCAGCATTATGGGCCGGGCAGTCACCTTGTGCCCATGGGGGGCCGGGGCTGCGCTGGAAATGGTCCATAGCTCGCAAAAGGCCAAACTGGGCAGGGGTAACACCCTCTAAAGATATTGGGGCGTTGCCGCGGCTGCGGTGCAGCTGGCGTATCAGGTCGTTGATGGATATGGCAAGTTCGGAATTTTGCAAAATACTGCCTCCTCATATTATTAACATTGCTAAATGTTAACATTGTAAACTATTAATGTCAATAACTATTTATTCTACGCAAAAAATACAATACACAATGGCACTTTAAAGGTTAAACCCTGCGGTGCAAAGGCACTGTACCGGTTCGCCGGCGGGTGTGAAGTGTGCATTAAACAACTGTGTAAAACGGGTTGGCCTTTATAAAGCAAGCTTTCAGCAAGAAGGCGGTGCAAGGTTAAAATACGCATTAAATGGAAACCTGAAAAGCAAAACAGCGGATATAGCGCGCATTGAATTATGAAAAACCTGCATGATATGTAAAAACTGCCGCAACCTGAAATGCCGCCTGGCGTTTGTTTTAAGTTTTTTAACATTGTATGTTTTGCAACTTTAAAGCCCGTTTAAATAGGTTTTATGTATATGCAGAAAGTGATAGGAAAGAAAAAATGCCGTGTAAAATACAAATAAAAAAACCCGGCTGCGGGCGGTGTGGAAAAGCATTATGTTTAAAACAACATAACAGCATATGCGTTTAAAATTGCATTTTAAACATTCCACCCACCGGCAAGCCGGTTTTTTTATAGTTAGCCCGCTGCAGTTACCCAGTTGCTAATTTCACTGTACACCACAGAGTTGTCAGGAGACACAACGTAAATTATATAGTCGCCGGCGGTGTCAACAGTTCGGTTTTGCACCAGTGTATATTGGTCGCCGGGGGTAAGGGCCCACTGGTCATCATACCTTTGCATAAAATCATCCAGTGCGGTTTTCGCCTCTGCCTCACGGCCTTTTACAGGTTTTGCAATTACATACATGTGTGAAAACACACTTTCGGTGGGTATGCGCACACGTATACTCTCAAACAAGCTTGGGTCAACGCCCCAAACACTCTCAAGGGTTGCAAGGTCCATCTCTGCCATA
>JAVBRS010000180.1:0-7760 GCA_031547715.1 Oscillospiraceae bacterium | reverse complement strand
CGTATTTCATGGCTCATGTTTGACAAAAACTGGCTTTTAGCCTTGCTGGCATTTTCAGCAGCTTCTTTCGCCATTTTTAGCTCGTTTTCAAGCTCTGCTTGTTCTGTCGTCTCTGTGCACATTCCCACAATGCGAAGGTTGGTTTCATCTGTTGTTGGCGCCTTGTTTGAATAGGTGCGCATATACCTGTTTTTACCGTCTTTGCCGGCAAAAACAAAATTTCTAACATTAGCGTAAGACGTTTTTGTAATGTAATCGTCTGGCAGAAGTTTTACTTTAACAAGCTCTTCCCCGGCTATCTCGTGTGCAGACTCTGCAAAATAAGCTTCAAACACATCCAGTGGCATTTCAAATACATCACCCGGCAAGCCAAGCAAAGTTTTAAAAGCCTTATCATATGCAATTACATTTTTTATTACATCTATTTCCCAAACGCCTGCATTGGAAGCATGCAGTGCCATCTCCAGCCTGTCGTTGGCGCCGCGCAACGCCAACTGTGAAAAAACTGAATCGGTAATATCCACAGAGTGCTGCATGTGCACCTTGCGCCCGCCAACCCAGTCAATAATGCTGTCAACATTTTTGTAATAGCGGCCGTTTGCGGTATTGTGTTCTTGCCATACAACCGTTTTTGTTAAATCATCTGCCAATTGGTAGTTGGGGCAAAACGGGCAACGCTCGGTAAAACCGCTTTGCAGTACCTGCCAGCAGGTTTGGCCAACTACGTCACCCACCAAACCAAAACTGTTTTTCATTGTGCTATTTATAAAAAGTATTTCGTCCGTCGCCAGGTCTGAAACATAGATATTGGCATCCATGCCGTTTAATATATTTTTCAATACCTCTGCGGCAGATGTAATTTGTTCTTCAAAATTTTTGCTTTCGGTAATATCTACAGAGTATTCAAGGTGGGCTTTTCTGCCGTCCACCCAGTCAATAATGCTGTCTATATTTTTATAGGTGCGCCCGTTAAAGGTGTTTTTCATCTCCCACACATAGGCACTGCCGGGGTTACACTCAAGCTCGTTTACGGGGCAAAAAGGGCAGCGCTTGTCATACCCATTCTGTATAGTTTTATAACAAAGTAAACCTTTTGCATTTTCATCAATACCAAAGGTGTTGCGTATAGCCTTGTTTGCAAACAGCAGTTCATCTGTTTCTATGTCTGAAACGTATACATATGCGTCAAGCTCATCAAGAATGTTGGTTAAAACTTGCAACATCCTATCGCTCTTAATTTGTTCTGCGTTTTTAATTCCATTGTTTTGCAAAGAAGTGCCCCCCTAACCTTGCCAAACTAATAATTCATTATAATATTTCCAAAAATTAAAAACTAGTACATGTATGAAAATAGTTGTTTTTTTTACATAATTTTACTTTAATTTTGGGGCATTCTGGTATTTTTCTTGTGTTTATAGCAAAACACAACAAAATATATGCTGTAAAAGTTTATCTCATAACCTTCCATGCTAAAAAGCACTGCAAAGCCATTACAAAAAATGCTTTACAGTGCTTTTTAATATTATTTTTAAATTTTACAAATAATTAAGGCTGTCGGTTGCAAAAAAACTGCGCATTTTTGTAATACCACTTTTTTTACTGTAAAGTAATACGCCCGGCAGTTTCCTGCTCAGCAGCAGTGAAATACCTTCGGTTACGGCGTACGCACCCGCATTTTTAAAAACCAGCACACTGCCTTCTTCAACGCCGGTCAACTGCGCTTTACGCGCCAGTACATCACTTGTGGTGCAAAGGCTGCCCGCCAAAAGCCAATCTTTTTTTTGTGTGCCGGCGGGGTTTACATGTTCTATTACCGGTGTTTGCATACCCATTAATTGCCCTGAGTAAGAGATATGGTGTATACCCCCGTCTAATATAGCGCAGCTAGTGCCATTGTTCTCTTTTGTATCTTCAACTTTTGTCAAATAACTTCCACATGATGCCGCAAAAAACCGCCCCATTTCCACCATCACCGCCCGTTTTGCAGCAATTTCTTTCAGCTTTGAAGCAACTGCACTAAGCACATCAAACTCAAAGGCAGCATCTTCGCCTTCGAAATCGGCAACGCCAAGGCCCGGGCCGTATTCCAGGTGTTGCACTTTAAATGACTGTTCCTTCTCAAGTTTTTCAAAAACTGTTTCCAGAAAGGCAAGTTCTTTTAATTGCTCGCTGGTTTTTTTACGCTGTGTACCGGCAAAATAATGTATGCCGTAAAACTCAATATTTTTATAGGTGTTTTTACTTTTAACTATATTTTCTATGCTTTCAAGGTCCATTCCAAACTGGTTGCCGCTTGTTAAGCGCAGCAAAACGCGGGCATTAACACCGCATTCAAAAGCAGCCTCGTCAATAAGCTTCACATGCTTTAAAGATTCTGCGGTTAAAAGGCCCACTTTGTTTTTAAGCGCACGCAGAATATCTTCTTTTGTTTTGTTCACCCCTGAAAATACTATGCCCTGCATGTTTACCCCTGCACGCTCGCAAATTGTAAGCTCGCCGGGGGAACACACTTCATAATAATCTATGCCCTGAATGCGCCCAGTTAAAAATGGGTTTGCTTTCATGGCAAAGCACAGGCTAATTTCACCGCCCAAAACCTCTTTAATATCCTCAACCCTTTTTGCTATAACATCAAGGTCGAAAATATAAGTTGGTGTACCATACTGTGCGCTTATTTCAAGGTACTGTTCACTTTTCATTGTTTACTCCTTCAATTCAAAATTTAAAGGCGTGCGCCGCAATGGCAAACAAAGCATATTTTGCAAATTTCTTGTGCCGCATCCGGGCTTTGCAAAAAACATGTGGCAGCTTTTATGGTGTATTTAGGTTAAATTGCACTTAGCTTAAGTTTAAAATTTATTTTCAAGTTGTATTATGCCAAAGCAATAAAGCGGTGCCGGCCTGCTTTATTTTAATATTAAAAGGTTAAAAGCTTCCCTCGCACACGGCTAAATTTTTGCCGCCAACTTACAGGGCAACCGCCACTTTGCGCCGCACAGTGTACCCATATGCAAAAACACCCCCCAAAGCAAGTGCCTTGTGGGGTGTGGTGCCGCTGACCGGGGTCGAACCGGTACGATATTTCTACCGAGGGATTTTAAGTCCCTTGGGTCTGCCTATTCCACCACAGCGGCAAATATCGCTTATTTATAATACCTTCTATAACTGTCAAAGTCAAGAACAGGCGGGCATTTTAAATACAAATACATTCTAACCTTCAAGGCGTTTAACTTCTTTTTGCGGCTTAAAATAATTCTTGCTTTTTGAATTTGGCCGCCGGTAATAATATTACCGCCATTGCGGCGCATACTAGCCCCAGTTGCTTTATGTAAGTGAAAGGGGTGTTGTTTTGAAACGTACACATTTTGCCTTTTTATTTGGCGCCACAATTTACCCAACACTTGAAATTTTTTGGAGTGGGGCAAGCCACTGGAGCATGGCTTTGGCCGGCGGTTTTGCTTTTACTGCACTTTACCTTTTGTACCAAAGCGGTAAAGTTGAAAGTTGGTTTGCGTTTTGTATTGTTGGTAGCTTGGCAATAACAGTAATAGAATTTATTTTCGGTGTTTTTTTCAACCTTTTGCTGGGCTTAAAAATTTGGAATTATAGCCACCTGCCCTTTAATATATTATGGCAAGTTTCCATGACGTTAACACTGCTATGTTTTTGCCTTTGCTTTGCAGCCCTGCCACTGCTAGCGCTCATCTCAAACAGTGAGCTTACCCCACTATGGGAAAAGAGGGTGCCACAATGACAAATTTTGCAGCCGGTAAAGCACCTTTTTTTGAGGGGTGGTATTTAAAACACCAACATGAAAGTGAAACCATATGTGTTATACCCGCCCTGCACCGCGGTGAGGGCGGCATAGTTTACGCAAGTATACAGGTGATAAGCAGCGGCGGTACCTGGTATTTTGAATACCCTGCCCACAGATGCATTTTTAACCCAAGCCGCTTTTTTTTGAAAATAGGGCCAAATATTTTTTCAAACAACGGCATGGCGCTTAGGTTAAAAGGCGCCGGCATTACACTGCACGGCAAGGTTGAATACGGGCCGTTTTCACCTTTGCCGCTGCCAATTATGGGCCCCTTCGCACTGGTGCCTAATATGCAGTGCAACCATGGCGTGCTTAGCTTGCACCACACTTTGGCCGGCAGGCTTGTTTTAAATGGCACTGTTTTAAACTTCAGTGGCGGTACAGGCTATATTGAGAAGGACTGGGGCAGCGCATTCCCCACTGCCTACAGCTGGACACACTGTGCAAACAGCAGCAACACCCCTGCCGGCATAATGCTAGCCGTTGCAACAGTACCTATTGCCGGCAGGCATTTTACCGGTTGCATTGCCAGCGTACAACACCGTGGCAAAAACTACCTTTTCGCCAGCTATTTGGGGGCCTTTGTGCAACGTTGGCGTGAAGATGAAGTTATAATACGCCAGGGCCTACACACTTTAACCACCACCTTTATTCAGGGTAACTGCTTTGTACTGCAAGCACCTGTTTTAGGCGAAATGGGGCGTGAAGTGGTTGAAACGCCCCGTGGGAAAGCCCATTATGTATTAAAAAATGGCCGCCGTACACTGTTCTCTTTCACGGCAGATACAGCGAGTTTTGAAAGTGATTTTACATGATACCAATTTGTATTGCCGTATTTTATTTACAGCTGCTTGGCGGTTTCAATTTGAATTTTTGCTTTAGTTTTAAGCTATGGGTATTTTCCGCTTTATTATACCCGGTACATTTAAATGTGTGGCAAGGCTACCCAATACACTTTACTGTTTATATGCAAAGCCGGTGCTGTAACCGCAGCAATGTACAAACCCCTTAAACTGTGATAAACTTACTGCATTAAAAGTTTTGGGGGCCTGCCATGCCATTTTTTGAATACGGTGAAACTGAGCTTGAACACCTGATAAAAAGAGATAAGAAACTTGCTGCCGCAATTGAAAATATTGGCTTTATTGAGCGCAGTGTTAACCCTGACCTTTTCTTTTCACTTTGCGACAGTATTATAGGCCAGCAAATTTCCACCGCCGCCGCACGCTCCATTCGCGGCCGTGTGCAGGAAAAATTAGGGGAAATTACCCCTGCAAACGTGCTTGCCCTAAGTTTTGAAGAGTTGCGCAGCTGTGGGCTTAGCACCCGTAAGGTGGAATATATACAAGCGGCGGCCAACGCAGTTAATGCAGGCACGCTTGACCTTGAAGGCCTTAAGGCCCTGCCTGACAATGAAATTATTGAAAAGCTTGTTGCGCTGCCTGGCATTGGCATTTGGACAGCCGAAATGTTGATGATATTCTCTTTGCAGCGGCCAAATATTGTAAGCTACGGTGATTTGGCAATACGCCGCGGAATGATGAACCTTTACGGGCTAAAAGAACTGCCGAAAGACAAGTTTTTGCGTTATTGCAAACGTTATTCCCCTTATGGCAGTGTGGCATCGCTTTACCTGTGGGCGCTTGCCTGAGCACTTTTTCACATTTAACTAACTGTGCATTTATTTTTCCACTTTTAAACAATTTGCATATGGCAAAACAAAAAAGGGGCCCTGGCCCCTTTTTTTATTTTGTTCAAAACTCTTTTAGCACAAGGTCTGTCTCACCCTGGTTAAGGCCAACTTCCACCCGTAACACCTTTGGGTGGTTTTTATAGGCTGTGCGCACCAGTTGCTGCAGCACCTGCCCGCCATGGTGGCCATGTATTACCCTTAAACGGTAGGCTTTTGTTTTTTTAAGTTTGCTGTCAAGGCACACCCTCGCCCCGTAGGTGTTCATTCCGTGAATATCCAACTCTTCAATGCCTGCACCCTGCCCGGCCATTTATATGGTTAGCCCAAAATTATAGCCAAATTCCTCTGCGTTTTTTAGGTCAGCTTCAGTTGGCACAAAATTCACTTTAAATTGCTCTTCGTAAACCGCCGCTTTAAGGCTGGTTAAATACCCTGCCGCCTGGCCCAGTGCCTCGCCGCTCCATCCGAAAGAGCCAAAAAGCGCAACCGGCCGTTTTGCAAAGTTAACCGCTTCAATGCCCGCCAAAAGGTGCATTACCGGCGGCAGCACAGCACGGTTAATGGTTGGGCTGCCAATTAACGCTGCGTCGCATTCGTTTAATATTGCTGTAAGCTCTGCCATATTGTGCTCAATTATATTGTAAAGCTCAATTTTAGCCCCCGGTATGGCACGGCTGGCACCTTTTGCTATTGCATTTGCCAAAAGTGCAGTGTTGCCGTATGCACTGCAATAAAACACCGGTATTTCCTTTTCTGTGCGCGCGGGGGTTGTTGCCCATGCTTTATAGTTTTGTATTACCTGCCCAATAAGGCCATTTTTTGTAAGCACCGGCCCATGGCTGTTGCAAACAAAAGAAATCGGCAGGCCCTCAATCTTTTCAAGGCCCTTCAAGACATAGGGTTTAAAAGGGCCGAAAATACAATCAAAATAATAGCGCAGCGCTTCATTGTACTGCCGTTCATACACTATTTCAGTGTCAAATATCTGCGGTTCGCAATAGTGGCAACCCAAAAAGTCGCACGAGAAAAGTATTTCATCTTCTTTCAGGTAGGTAAACATAGAGTCCGGCCAATGCAGGAACGGCGCATTTATAAACTGCAAGGTTTTGCCGCCAAGTTGCAGGCTTTCGCCGTCTTTCACCGTTTGAATTTTAAGGTCTTGCCGATTCACAATATTTTTTATATAAATGGAAGCCGCTTGGCTTGCCACAATAGTCAAGTTCGGGTATTCTTCCAAAAGTTCCGCTATACAGCCGGTGTGGTCGGGCTCGGTGTGGTTTAAAACTAAGTAGTCCACACCGCCTGCGCCCAAAACCTCTTTTAGTTGCCTTTGGTACGCCTTCGAAAAGCTCAGGTGCGCCGCCTCAATAAGTGCTGTTTTTTCGCTGCCTTTTACAATATAAGAATTGTAGCTTGTGCCATACTCTGTGCGCATAATAATGTCAAAAACACGCATGTTGGGGTTCAATACCCCTGTGTAATAAACGCCGTTTGTAATTTCCTGCATGGTTTCACCTTTCATTTTTAAAAAGGCCCCTGCAAAAGGGCACAAGTTATGTGGCAAATGCGGGCCATTTGCACCCGCCCACCGGCAATGCCGGCCACAAACAACTGCGCCCTGTTACAGGGGTTTTATTTTATTCCGCTTCGAACATCTCTTTGCCGACACCGCAGTCAGGGCAAACAAAATCGTCAGGGATATCCTCCCACGCTGTGCCTGGGGCAATGCCGTGCTCCGGGGCACCAACCGCCGGGTCATATACATAACCGCAAATTGTACAAATGTATTTTTGCATATTAAACACCTCTTTTTGTATTTTGGCGCTGTATAACAGTACCTTATAATAACTATACCGCTTTTAACAATGAAAATCTACAGTTATTATACCAATTTTGTCAACTTTTTTAAAGATCAAATGCTTTTCCATTATTTTACACTTCACTTAACAATGGCAACGCTAATTTAAGCGCGCACAGGTTCCTGCTTAACATTTTCGCCTGCCAACAGGCGGGGTCCAGTTTAGTTTTGGCCTTTTCACTTTTGCTTATTAAAGATAAAATCGGCGCTTTTGCCTTTTCCAAATCATCTTTTGCAAAGGTCTCACGCAGTTCTTCGCCGGCTTCATTTCGCAATAGCGCAAGGGCAATTTGCAGCGCCCGTACCCTGTTTTTTTGCAGTGTATGTTGTGAAGTGCCCTCTTCAAATTTTGTTTTTGTGCCTTCACTGCGTTTTAACATGTCTTCAACCGC
>JAVBRS010000157.1:0-4378 GCA_031547715.1 Oscillospiraceae bacterium | reverse complement strand
GCACCCGCACACCGCATGCTAAACGCACTGGTAAAAGGCACGGTTTATCCGCAAAATTTAAACGAAATTGTGTACGAGCTTCTTATTGCTGAAATGGAAGGGGATGAAATATGAAATGCCCATATTGCGGCTACACAGACGCAAAGGTAATTGATTCAAGGCCGGCGGAAGACGGGGAACGCATACGCCGCCGCAGGGAATGCCTGCAATGTGCAAAGCGGTACACTACATATGAAATTATTGAAACTGTACCTCTTGTCGTGGTAAAAAAGGACAACTCAAGAGAGGCATTTGACCGGCAAAAATTGCTTACCGGCCTTATGAAGGCATGCGAAAAACGCCCTGTCTCTATTGAGCAGCTTGAAACCTCAATAAACAACATCGAACAAGAGTTGCAAAACACCCTGGAAAAAGAGGTTACAAGCCTGGAAATTGGCGAGCTTGCAATGCGCGAGCTAAAACAAATTGATGAAGTTGCCTATGTTCGCTTTGCCTCTGTATATCGCCAGTTTAGTGATATAAACACCTTCATGGATGAGCTTAAAGCACTTTTAAGCCGCGGCTCAAAAGATATTTAAAAAAAGGTGCTGCATTGCATAAACCTGCGCTTTTGCCCGTGCAATTTCAGTTAACAGGTCCTCGGTGTGGCCTTGCGTAATGTATGTTTTAACGGTTGCCAGGTTTAGTAAAACGCCGGTGGTTTGGCTGCGCACCATAAAAATCGCCAAAATATGCTCTTTCTTCAAAAAGTATTCTTCTAAATTCTTCATTTCCAGGCTGGCAGCTTCATAGTTGCCGGCCAGTGCTGTTTTTTCAACCAATTCAAGTTTTTGGGTTATATGCCCTGTAATTTCTTTTATCTGCCACATGCCTGCAGCTGTAAACAATAAAATTGCCACAAAAATTCCTATTGCTATCGGTACACGTTTCACGGCGTAGCCCTTTCTTTTTGCCGCTGCTTTTTTGCAGCGGTATCTTCTTTTTTTATACAAAGATACTCTTCTTGCTCTGTACACATAAAAAGCAGCACCTCGCTAAGCAGCAGCCCTTCAAGCTTCAGTTTTTCATAAAACCACTGTTCATTTTTATGGCAGTAGGTAAGCATATGTCTGTCAATTTCTCCATTTACCGCAACAGCCACAGGCGGCTGGGCAGGCAACGGGGTAGCAAGGCCGGCATCCTTAATTGTTGGCGGCGTGTCTGCCCGGTTTTTAAAAACGCTTACAAGGCCGCTGGTTTCCACAATTGCAAGGTGCACCTCTTTAAGAGAAAAGACGTCTTTTTGGCGCAATGCCTCCAGCAGGTCGTCTACAGTAAAGCGCAATTCTTCCAGTGCGGTTTGGTCCAGCACGCCGTTTTCAATAACTGTTTTGGGTTTGCCGCTCATAAGTGTTGCAATTTTTTGGTTGCGCACCCCAACCGCAGAAAGGCAAATTTCAAGGCATACAATTAAAAAAACAGGCACGGCACTTGCAGCCAGAGGTATCTCGGTAGACTCAATAGGTATTGACGCCAGGTTTGATATTAATATAGTAGATACAAGCTCTGAGGGTTGCAGTTCACCAAGTTGGCGCTTACCCATTAAGCGCATGGCCACAACCACCATAAGGTATATTAAAAGCGTGCGAAAAACAGTTACAGGCATTTTACACCTCCAAAAGTATTTAAAGAATTGTTGGTTGATGGTGTTAATTCTATACACTGCGCCCATACTAGAAAAGAGGTGATGAAATGCTACATGAAAAACTTGAAGACAACATGCTTATGCTTGATAAAATATTTGGCGGGGCAGGAGATTTTTATAAAAAAGAGGTTGACGTTTGCGGTATAAAGTGTGCAATAGCATTATGTGACGGGCAGGCGTCCTTAGCAATGTTTTGGAACACTATTTTACTGCCGTTGGCGCAAAGTGAAAAAAATTTTAACAACCCACAGAAATTGGCAGAATACATTCAAAACAATACAAGTTTACCTTTCACCAACACCCCTGTTGACACTAAAAACACTCTTTTTACAATGTTAACCGCCGGCTTTGCCGTACTTTTTATAGATGGCGTGCCATTATGCTTTTGCTTTGCGGCGCAGGCAAAACCGGGAAGGGCAATAGGCGAACCTTCAGCAGAGGGTAACCTCAGAAGTTCCCGGGAGGGATTTTGCGAAATTTTACAGTTGAACATGGCCCTTGTACGCCGGCGCATGCGCAGTGAAAAGCTGCGCATTGACACAATGCCGGCGGGAACATTAAGCAAAACCGACATAGCTGTTTTTTACCTTGAGGGGGTTACCCCTTTAAAGCTTGTTGCAAGTGTAAAAGAGCGCCTTAGAACCTGCGGCTTGCCGGCGGTGTTTGATGCCGGGTATTTGACCCCGTTTTTAAAGAAAGGCAATCTTTCCTTTTTTAGCGGCGTAGGTTACACAGAGCGGCCGGACACACTTGCCGCAAAACTGTGTGAAGGTAAAGTTGCCGTGCTGGTGGACGGTTCACCTTTTGCGCTTTTAACCCCATACTTTTTCAGTGAAAATTTTCAAACCATGGACGATTACACTGCCCACCCGTATTTTGCTTCATTTGCAAGGCTTTTAAAGTACAGTGCGTTTTTCATATCAATTTTGCTGCCGGGGGTATTTGTTTCAGCAGTTAACTTCACACCGCAACTTGTGCCGGAAGAAATTTTGACCGGTATAATGGCGGCTTCCATAAAAACACCTTTCCCGCTTTTTGCAGAAGCTTTAATTATTATTTTTATGCTGGAGATAGTTCGCGAGGCAGGCCTTAGAATACCCAGGCCTTTAGGGCAGTCTCTGGGCCTTTTGGCGGCGCTTATAATAGGCGATGCCGCTGTTAAAAACGGGCTTGTAACATCAATTAGCCTTGTGGTAATGGCGGTTACGTTTATTGCAACTTTTACTGTGCCCGCGTTATATGAAGCTACCACTGTGCTTAGAATTTTATTTGTGCTTGCGGGCGGGTTGTTTGGGCCGGTGGGTATTGTGCTGGCATTTGCATTGCTTTTATTTAACCTTACAGCGGTTAATGTTTTTGGTTTGCCGTACACAGCACCGTTAACCCCTTACAGCAGCCTTGCCCTGCGAGACGGGGTGTGGCGGGCAAGTTTAAAAAAACTGCAAAAAAATGCGTTTACCATAAGCACACTTACCCATGCAAAAACAGGTGTAAAAGGTAACGGTAACAATGAGGAAAAATGAAATTATAAAAACAGCAGGTAAGCAACAGGCAGAAAAGCAGCAGGCGAGAAAACAATATGCGAATAGGCAGTAGCAATGGTATTGCCATTACGTATTAGCGGCGAACATCTCACATAAAACAACAGGCAGGCTTATGTAGAACAATTGCAATGTTACAAAATAAAATTGCATTTAAAGCGCATTTTTTAATTCACTTTTGAAGTTATTTAAAATATGTAAGTTTTAAGCTTATAAAAGCGCAAAAGGAATAGTGTATATAAAAATGATAAAAACCACGACAGCTAGAGAACAAAATAATGTAAGGCAGGCAAAAGCGGCGCAAAATTCTATGCAGGGCCAGTTGTGGGGTATTGCGCTTGCAGGAATTTTGTTTGAAAGTACAGTGGCGTTTTTTACACGCGAACCGGCTGTAAATTTGCAGGCAGCAGCAGCCGGCTACCTGCCGGTGTTTGTAATGGTATTTGCAACTGCAAAACTATGCAAAGCTGCAATGAACAAAGGCCTGCGAAAAGGCTTTGGCACATTGGCGCTGGCGTTATATTTCATTTTCGCGGCAGCCCAAACCGCCGGTGTTGCCGTTTCTTTTTTCACAACTGCTGTGGGGCGGCAGCACATGGGGGGCTTATACTGCGTTTTATTTTGCCTGGTTGTGGTTTACGGCGCCTACCTTGGCCCTGAGGCAACCGGCCGCAGCGCTTTACCTGTTGTTGCTATAGCGGTTATATTGCTGTTGTTTGGTGCTTTTTTGGCACCGAGACCGCAAATGGTACCGCAAAATTTGGCCGCTGTACCATTTGAAACTACACAGGTAAAAGGCTTTATAGGCAACCATTTTTTATCGCCTGCGCTATACCTTGCACTTTTGCAACATATGCCGCAACACACAAAAAAAAATGGGCGGCTACACCTTTTTTTAGCACTGCAATACCTGCTTTTATTGGGGCTTTTGGCATGCTGTTTTTTAGTGCTTGGCGCTTTTATGCCTTTTACAGGCAACCCGGTTTTATATTTATTGCAAAGTGGCAGCCTTTTTGGCGAGGTGCAAGTAGGCATTTTTTACACAGCAGCCGCTTTTTTATGTGCAATTGTGGAAGGGGCCTTTTTTGCTTATAGTGCCGGGTTTGCCTTGCAGGTTTGTTGGCCACAGGTTAAAAATAAAACAGTGTACCTT
>JAVBRS010000101.1:0-2617 GCA_031547715.1 Oscillospiraceae bacterium | reverse complement strand
TGGCTTTCACGTACATTTTGCGCAATTTCTCAGGTTTTTTTAGCGCTGAATAATATTGTATCACTGAAAAGCCCAGCACCCCAAAACTTGCTGTAATTAAACCTGCCTGAAACCCTTGTGCAAAAGCACTAATAGGCGCACTGCCTAAATTTTTTGTAAAAAACAGCCATGCGTGCAGCGCACAAAACGCCAACAGTGCCGCCAAAATAAATTGCAATTGCCTTTTTACCCTCACCTTAAATTCTTCCATCAATTCTCCTCCAATGTGGTAAAATCAAAAACTTCTTCAATGCTTCTGCCAAAAAAACTTGCAATTTTGTACGCCAGCTGTAATGAAGCCACATATTTACCCACCTCTATTGAGGTTATGGTTTGCCGTGTAACCCCTACGGCCGCCGCCAAATCCTCTTGCGATAATTTTTGTTGCTTTCGCAATTCCGGTATGTTAGTTTTCACATAAACCCCCTTATTAAATGCTAAGCCTGCTTTGCAATTTTAGTATAGCTTGCTTTGCAATAAATGTCAAGTGTGCTTTGCAATTTTTATTTTATATTTTAAGTATGTAAATTTCCATATGCCTTATAAAATTCACTGCCTGTATTCTGCTATTAAAAATTTTCAAAAAACGTTTTTCACACACCCTTAGCCACTGTTTGTGCCGGGCAGCAATGCGTTTATATGTTCACCCTTGCTATTGCCACGTATATGCACCGGTTAAATTGCATTAAAGCAAAAGTAAAATATATTTATATATTAAACATCCTGCTATGCACTACAGTTCGGCACCGTAAACTTACCCTGCTTGTGCTGCTATTGTAGTTATAGCAAAACTACATTTAAAATAGAAAAAGCACCCTATAAGGTGCTTTTTCTGTTCAAAGCCATAATATAGGCCAAGAGGCGATTATGCTTTGAACCCACTATGGTGGGCCTTCGGGGACTCGAACCCGGGACCGACCGGTTATGAGCCGGTTGCTCTAACCAACTGAGCTAAAGGCCCTTCCTAAAAGTAGCACCCGGCAAGCGCCGAATACTACATGGCTCCCCAAGTTGGACTCGAACCAACGACCCTGCGGTTAACAGCCGCATGCTCTACCGACTGAGCTATTGAGGAATATATTTGCCTTTCGGCTTTGCGGGCGTGCCGCATGGCTGCAACACCCGCTTTAGCCAAAGCAATGGTGCACCATCGGGGACTCGAACCCAGGACCCACTGATTAAGAGTCAGTTGCTCTACCAACTGAGCTAATGGTGCATGGCCGGCAAGTACATTGCTGCCGTTTTTTTAGTATACACTTTTGTGGCATACAGTGCAAGTATTTTAACATTTTTAATTATAAAAAATTAGCTTTTGCACTCATTTTAAAAAGTATAAGTTTGACAAATATTCCTTATTATTGTATTATTGCACTAATACAATAATACTGAAGGGAGTATCTTATGGCATGGGTATTTGACACAAACCTACCAATTTACCAAAGCATTGTCGCCAAAATTGAATACAGTGTGCTATGTGGCGAGTATAAGCCGGGGCAACAGTTGCCCACCGTGCGTGAGCTTGCAACGGTGGCAGGGGTAAACCCCAACACTGTGCAAAAAGCATACGCAGAACTTGAAACAAGCGGTTTAATTAACAACCAGCGCACAGCAGGCAGGTTTGTTACGGCAGATGCAGCACAAATTGAGGTGCGGCGAGCGGCGGTTGCAAACCAACATGTCAGCACCTACTTTTTAAAAATGCAGGAAATTGGCTACGCCAAAAAACAGGCGCTTGACATAATTAATAAAGATACTGTTACAGGAGGAGCATAATGGCAACCATACTTGAATGCAATAACCTTAGTAAGGCTTTCAGTGGGCAACCTGCTTTAACAGGCCTGAACTTCAAGCTTGAAACCGGGCGTGTTGTTGGGCTTTTAGGGCCTAACGGCAGCGGCAAAACCACCCTTATAAAATTGGCAAACGGCCTTTTACACCCTACCACAGGTGAAATTTTAGTGGCGGGCATGGCCCCCGGCGTTGAAACAAAAAAGCTTGTATCTTATCTGCCTGATAAACTTTTTTTTGCAGACTGGATGACGGTGGAAGACAGCTTTAATTTATTTGAGGATTTTTATGATAATTTTGACAAAACCCGGGCATATGAAATGCTGCACAGCCTTGGTTTAAATGCGAAAGCCAAAATAAAAAGCCTTTCAAAAGGAACAAAGGAAAAGGTGCAGCTTATACTGGTAATGTCGCGCCGGGCACAGCTGTACCTGCTGGATGAACCCATTGGCGGTGTTGACCCGGCAGCCCGCGATTATATTCTCGACACCATTTTAAGCCACTACAGTGAAGATGCAACCATTATTATCTCCACACACTTAATTGCCGATGTTG
Source organism: Oscillospiraceae bacterium (assembly GCA_031547715.1). GTDB lineage: Bacteria > Bacillota > Clostridia > Oscillospirales > Ruminococcaceae > JAVBRS01. Next base: position 235 of record JAVBRS010000101.1, on the reverse strand, counting down.
AACGCATCTTTGACGATGCACTGTTTATTCAAAACGGTAAAATTATTATTAGCGGTGCCGTGGATGATATTCGTTCCCAGCGCGGGAAAAGCCTTGACGCTATCTTCCGGGAGGTGTTCAGATGTTAGGCAAGCTTATAAAATATGACTTTCGTTCCACCTACCGCAGCCTGCTGCCGGTTTACGCCACAACACTTATAATTACCGGGCTGTTTAGTGTAAATATAATTTTCAAT
>JAVBRS010000164.1:0-3889 GCA_031547715.1 Oscillospiraceae bacterium | reverse complement strand
CAGGTAGAGCTTTCCGCAACAGATTGCCGCAGTTTAGGCTTTGATATAGCCGTGCGTGAATCCGGCGATATTGCCGGTACCCCAGGGTGCATTCTCCGTGGGCCCGCAGGTGAGGTGGAGCTTAAAGAGGGCGTTATTGTTGCAAAGCGCCATATCCACATGACCCCGGAAGATGCGGCCGCCTTTGGCGTTGAAAATAAGCAAATTGTAAGCGTTGCCTGTGGCGGCGGAGGCCGTACACTGGTTTTTGGCGACGTTGTAGTGCGCGTGAGTGAAAAATACGCAACTGCAATGCACATAGACACAGATGAAGGCAATGCTGCCGGCAGCCCGACAGAGGGGTATATTGTAAAAAATACCTGCAATTGCTAAAAGGTTTAGCATATTAAAATGTAAAAAGCGCCGGTGTTTAACACCGGCGCTTTTATGTGTGTGTTTTTTTAAAAAAACAACAAGGTATAAAAAAGGGTATAAAAAAGTTTTGCGGCCATTGTAAGCATATTTTATTTAGGCCCCTTACGCGGCATGGCAACGCAGCATGCCGCAATGCGGCATTTGGCAGGGCAACAACCTGTAATTATGCTGCAACCCACACCACAGCGCCTGCTTAAGCAGCCTGCAATTACTGCAAAATGGGTGGCGTATTGCGGAAGTTTACAAAAAATTAACCTAAGTGTGTTATTTGTAAAACTGAAACATTTTTTGCAATGCTGTAAAAACAATGCTATGCACGTATGTTTAATGCCTTGCCCCATTATTAATTTGCCCATAGGCCAGCGTTTCGCACGGCACATGGCCGGTATACCCTGCGGCTATTTGCAGCCCTGCAATTACTTAAGCGCCCAAGGTTAAAAGGCTGTTTGGTACATCTGCCGGCTATTTGCAGCCCTGCAATTACTTAAGCGCCCAGGGTTAAAAGGCTATTTGGTACATCTGCCTGGTATTTATACCCATAATAAATTGAAACGCCCAGTGGTTAAAAGGCTGCCGGGCATAAGCTTCTGTTATTTGCAGCCTTATACTTACGGCGCTATAAGTTTTGCTGAATGGCGGGGTGCCAACCATTCGGTTGTTTGCGGCGTATATATAGGTACTACAAGTCTGGGGCCAGCAGGTGCAAATTCCGGCCAACGTCACTCGGGTCGTGTGCGTCAGACGCAAGGCGGATATCCGCCCCGTGGCTTTTAAGCACCGCCAAAAGTGTTTCATTCATTCCCGGTGTGGGGTAGCCGTAGTTGTTAAACAGCCTTGCGCTGTGCTCTGTGTACATGCCTGCTTTATTCAATGCAACGGCAAGGGCATTGTACTGGGCACTCAAGTCTTCAGGCGGCAGGTGGCCAAAGCATTTAATGCTGTCAGGGTGGGCAAGGCCGCTAAAAAGCCCGCTTTCAACCAGCTGCAGCATTATGGCATAATAACGGCGGTAAAGGGCTGCTATGTCTTTACCCGCCCATTCCTCGCCGCTGAGGTCGAAAGCAAAATTGTCAATAAAATGTACAGAGCCGGTTATAAAATCATAATTAAAATTCGCCAAACGCTCAGCTACAAAGGCCTCAGTGCCGGGGATATAGCAAACCTCCAGCCCCCACTTAATGTCAACAGGGAAGTGGTGCTTGCGCATTTCTTCAATGAATTTTTGATATTCCAAAATTGAAAAAGGGGTTTTACTGCCCAGCCATTCTGCCTGGTAAGGGCTAAAGGCGCGCACCCCGGCGTACATTGGCGTAAATTCTGAAAAGCGGTGGGTGTGTTCTAAAATGTAAATCTCTTCAATGTTTCGCTTTTTGGCATAAGCCACAAATTCATCTACCCAAACTTTGGTATATGGTCCACGCTCAAGGTGCATGTGTACATCTCTCATACCGGCCCCCTTTTTTTGTTAAGTTTAGCACGCTTTTGCGGGGCGTGCAACACGGGTAGGCAGGCACTTTTGCGCAAAAAAAATGCACATAGCCGGGCTATGTGCATTTTATTTAAACATTTAGGCTTTAAAGGCGCCGCCATTGCAAGCTGCCGTGCACACAGTGTTTATTAAGCGTGTTAAATTTTCTTGTAAACGGCTTTAATAAACCCGCCAAAAACATCATGGCTGAAAGTGAAGCCGTTCTTCTCATAAAACTTATAGGCGTTCTCATTCCCGTTTGAAACATGAATGAGAATTATTTTGCAGTCTTCAAAGCTCTTAAGCCAATCCATGGCCATGTCAAAAAGCTTTTGCCCCGCACCGCTTTTGCGGTAGGCATCTTTAATATAAAGGTTGTTTACACCGCCAACCCACTGTGGCAACTCCAGCCAGTCAGGGAAGAAGCCTGTGCCAACCTTCGGTGCCCAGGGTGGCGCCGCTGTGCGGGCAGCCTCCGGCACGTAATCCATTGTAGAGTAAACGTAGCCAACGGGCACGCCGTCATCTTTCATAACTACAAGGTGTTTTGTTTGTGCATTTGCGTAGCTTGGCGCAAGGCGGTTGTCAAAGTTCATGCCGGCCAATATTTCCGGCATTATTTTGCCTTTGCTCGCCTGAAATGCCATTAATTCATTGCACAATTCCCGGCATTGTTCAACGTTTTCGTCTGTTACAAGTTCAAAAGTAATGTTTCCCATAATAACTCCTTTGGGCGTGGCCCGGTTGTGTTAGAAGTACACATATTGTATTTCTAAGCCTATAATGCTATAATATGCATAAAATAAAATTCCGGCAAGTACATACTTTTTTGTAATGTTACTTACTAAAATGAAAAAATAGGAGTTGAGTATGGAAATTAAGGTAAGCCGGGTTGCAAAAGCACAAAAAGCTGAAACGCCGCCCCAGCCGCAAAACATAAATTTAAAAGAAGCGCATGGCGAAAACAAGGGCACTGCAGGTGGTAAAGAAAATTTTGAAAAAGAAGAAATACATATAAAAAATACTGCCGATATGAAAATGTGCCCAATTGAATACACCATTTCCCTTATAAACGGCAAATGGAAAATTGGCATTGTGAAAGAGCTTTCAGGTGAGGCTGTGCGCTATGGTGCACTGGTAAAAAGCATACCGAATGTAAGTGCAAAAGTGCTTATACAACAGCTGCGCGAGCTTGAAGACGACGGCATTGTAAAGCGCACAATATACCCTGAAGTACCCCCGCGGGTGGAGTATGGCCTGACGGAAAAAGGCAGGAGTATATACACTGTTTTTATTGAACTGCGCCGCTGGGGCCTTGCCGCCGGAAGTGAAGACGACGTTGCCTGTAAAAACTGCCAAAAGTGTGTTTTGCTCCATTAAAGGTATAAATTTTAATGCATGCATTTTAATTTAAAGTATATATGACATTACCACTAATAAGCGGTGGGTAAAAGGCACAACCGCAAAGCAAATGCTAAAAGCACTTATATGTAAAAGCTAACAGGCGTTTGCAGTACAGGCAGCGCTAAAACAAGTAAAAAACAATTACATATAAAAGTAGTTTTTACTATATTTTAAAAAGCAACTATTTATTACCAAACACCCGGTGCCTTCTGGCGCCGGGTTTTGTTTTAAGTTTTAAAGCAAGCTAAACGGCCGCTTAACTGTGTACTAAAGGTGTATCTGGTTTTTAAAAACTGCGCCCATAAAAAGCTTGCACTGGTTTTTAAAAACTGCGCCCGTAAAAGCTTGCACGGCTTTTAAAAATGCCGCCCCCCGCCCCCGTGTGAGCGGCCGGAAGAGCCCGTATGCACACCGCTGCCGCCGAAAGAGGATGAAGAATTATTCTGCGGCGGCGGAATGTATTGCTGGGTGGTATGCGCCCCGAGAAACATGTCCTCTTTGCGTGTCAGTGTAAGGTAGGCTTTTTCACGCAACGGGTAGCTGCTTTTCGGCGTTTTTGCTTTATATTTTGCAAAAACAAACCCCACCGCCCAAAGCCCTACA
>JAVBRS010000147.1:0-7673 GCA_031547715.1 Oscillospiraceae bacterium | reverse complement strand
GGACCCGTCCACTCTTCCCGGCCACGGCGCTCTTCCGAGCGAGTGGCAAACAACTTGAGCCCGCCCCCAAGAAGGCAAGGTGCAAATCACCGCAGCTTGATTGGCATAGGGCGGGAGGGGGCCATGCCTATGGCCGAATGTTGGCTTGCCGCAGAGTGGCAAACAACTTGAGCCCGCCCCCAAGAAGGCAAGGTGCAAATCACCGCAGCTTGATTGGCATAGGGCGGGAGGGGGCCATGCCCTGGCCGAAAAGTGACTTTTAGGCAGGGGCGAAAACACCCTGAACCCGCTGCCAAGAAGCAGAGTGCCAGCCCATAGCTGACTTGCTGCAGTGTGGCACCCCATAAAAAAGCAAGGCCAAAAGTGTTAAAGCAGGCCTTACTGCGCATCTAATATACCTGTTTTCAGCTGGCTAACCCTAAAAAGGTATAACAAAACCACATTGCACAAAAAATACCCTTTGCAAAACCAATGGTTTTGCAAAGGGTATTTTTTCACTTCAACGGCACAGCCTACACCGAGCTTTGCAAACCAAAGCTAACACCAAGGGCGCGGTCAACTTCGTCTTGCTCCAGCGGGTTTATTTTCCCTGTTTTTTCTTTCAGGCGGCGTTTATCAAGCGTGCGTATCTGCTCAAGCAGCACCACACTGTCTCTTGTAAGGCCGGTGTGCCCCGCTTGAATACCAATGTGTGTGGGCAAAGGGTTTTTGTCCTGCTTGCTGGTAATTGCGGCGGCAATTACCGTTGGGCTGTGCCTGTTACCCATATTGTTCTGCACAATAAGTACCGGGCGTATACCCCCCTGCTCTGAACCCACAACAGGGCTTAAATCTGCATAAAAAACCTCTCCGCGCTCTATGTCCATAAGTACAACCTCCATGGCTGCGGCGCACCCGCAGCTTATTGCACTTATTTTTGCCTGCCGTGGGCGGGTTTAAACATAGGCAGTTAAATTTTACAATTTTTCTAAAACTACAATAGCGGTTGAAAAGCCACCGTCGTGCGTTATGGATATATGGCATTTAAGGCCCAACTTTTCGGTCGTCTCTTTCGCCTCGCCGCTAAAGGTAAGGTAAGGTTTTCCATTTTCCTCATGCAATAAAGATACCTGCGTTAGCTGCCCCGGGTACATGCCTGTGCCAAGGGCTTTAAAAAAGGCCTCTTTTGCGGCAAAGCAAGCGGCGGCGCTTTGTGCCTTCTTTTTTGAAAGCTCTTCAAGCTCTTCCTCGGAAAAACTGGCTGCAGTAAACCATGGCCTGCTAATACTTTTTTCAATTCTGTCAATCTCAATGGTGTCAATACCAATGCCGAATATCATATACTACCCCCGCTTTTACACTGTTTAACTGCACACAGCACTCTAAAAACACCTTAGACAGGCATTTGCCATTGCCCGGGCCATGCACAATTATATTAAAACATTATACAATATATATAATGGCGTGTAAACAAAACACAAACCCATAAACACCCTTGCAAAACTACTGCTGTTGTGGTATATTATAGCAAATAAAAAATGCACTGAAAAAGAGAGTACCTTTAGGGTTTTTTTACAGAGAGGGCGCCTTGGCTGCAAGCGCTTAAAACACACTAAAGGGAAGTTCACTTTTGAGCAGTTTGGCTGAAAGCAGTAGGCCAAAACGGTTGCCCCCGTTACCGGGCATAAGAGTGTTGGCTCTTCAAGAGACAAAATGTGGGTGGTACCACGGAGTTTTAAACTTCGCCCCGCAGGCTAAAAAAGCCTGCGGGGTTTTTATTTTACCCGAAGGCATTTTTTGAAAGGAAGATGTATTATGCAGGAAAATTTGTTGAACATTGAACGTGAAGCCCTTGCCCTGCTGGAAGCTGCCACCGGCAAGGAAGCCCTGGAGGACGTGCGCATTCGCTTTTTAGGCAAAAAAGGCGAACTGACTGCAATTTTAAAGCAAATGGGCGCACTTAGCGCCGAAGAACGCCCGGCCATGGGTGCGCTTGCAAACCAGGTGCGTGAAGCAATTGAAGAAAAGCTGGACGCGCGCCAGAAAGCCATTGACGGTGAAATTTTGGCCGCCCGCCTTGCCGCTGAAAACATTGACATTACCCTGCCCGGGGCAGAGTATGAGCTTGGCCGAAAACACCCTTTGGAATTAGTGCTGGATGAAATTAAAGAAATTTTCCTCGGCATGGGTTTTGGTGTTGTTGAAGGGCCCGAAGTTGAGTATGACAAATACAACTTTGAAATGCTGAACATGCCAAAAAGCCACCCGGCAAGAGACACGCAGGACACCTTTTATATAAACAGTGAAATTTTGCTGCGCACCCAAACCAGCCCCATGCAGGTGCGCACAATGTTAAGCCAAAAACCGCCTATTCGCATTGTTGTGCCCGGGCGTGTTTACCGCTCTGACACTGTTGACGCCACCCATTCCCCCCTTTTCCACCAAATAGAGGGGCTGGTAGTTGCTGAGGATATAACCTTCAGTGACCTAAAGGGCACGCTGGAGGCCTTTGCGCAGCAGCTTTACGGTACAAATGCAAAAGCCCGCTTCAGGCCCCACCACTTCCCTTATACAGAGCCCAGTGCAGAGATGGACATGGTGTGTTTTAAGTGCGATGGCGCAGGCTGCCCGCTGTGCAAGGGCGAAGGCTGGATTGAGGTGTTGGGCTGTGGTTTTGTGCACCCTGAAGTGCTGAAAAACTGCGGCATTGACCCTGAAAAGTACAGCGGTTTTGCCTTTGGCATGGGGCTGGAACGCCTTGTTATGATGCGCTACAACATTGATGACCTGCGCCTTTTGTATGAAAATGACCTGCGCTTCTTGCGCCAGTTTTAAGGGGGAACAAATATGGATGCACCAATTAAATGGCTGCAAAGCTATGCACCTTTCACCTGCACCAACCGCGAATTTGCAGAAGCGATGACCATGACCGGTTCAAAGGTTGAGGGGTATACCTGCGAGGCAGACAACATTAAAAACGTGGTTATAGGTAAAATTGTAAAAATAGCGCCCCACCCCGCAGCAGATAAACTTGTGGTGTGCACCGTAGATGTAGGGCAGGGTGATGCCCTTACCATTTGCACCGGTGCCACCAATTTAAAGGTGGGCGACCTTTGCCCCGTTGCCTTAAACGGGGCTTTGCTGCCCGGCGGCGTTGAGATACACCGCACAGAAATGCGCGGTGTTGAAAGCAACGGCATGCTGTGCTCACTATCTGAACTGGGGTTAACCGAGCACGACTTCCCGAATGCGGACCCTGCGGGCATACTTGTGCTGGATGAAGATGCCCCCCTTGGCACCCCTGCTGTTATTGCCCTTGGAATGGACGACACCGCCGTTGAATTTGAAATTACACCAAACCGGCCTGACTGCCTTTCAATAGTGGGCCTTGCAAGGGAAGCTGCCGCAACCTTCGGCGTGCCATTTACCTGGAGTGAGCCCGCCATGCCGGCCGGCAAAACGGGAGGCATAAACGCTGCCCTTGCCGCCACTATTGCGCAGGATGCTGCAAAAACCTGCCAGCGTTACGCTGCGGCGGTTGTTACAAACGTGCGTGTTAAGCAAAGCCCCCGCTGGCTGCGTGAGCGGCTGCGCCTATGCGGCGTACGCCCCATTAACAATATTGTAGACATTACCAACTACGTTATGCTGGAGTACGGCCAGCCCATGCACGCCTTTGACCATGCCTATGTTAACGGCAGCAAAATTACCGTGCGTATGGCAGCCGAAGGCGAAGAGATTACCACACTGGACGGCGTAAAACGCACTTTAAACGCACAAACAATGGTTATTGCCGACGAAAAGGCGCCAATTGCAATTGCAGGCGTAATGGGCGGTGAATACAGCGGTGTTTATGAAAACACCACAACAATTGTGTTTGAAAGTGCGTGTTTTGACGGCCCCAGTGTGCGCACGGCCGCGCGCCGCCTTGGCATGCGCACCGATGCAAGCAGCCGCTACGAAAAAGGCCTTAACCCCGAAAACTGTTATTACGGCCTGGCCCGCGCCCTGCAGCTGGTGCAGGAACTTGACGCCGGTGATATTGTAAACGGCATTATTGACGTTTACAAAAACCCCCGAACAGAGCGCCGTGTGCTGCTTGAGCCGCAGCGCATAAACAAGCTGCTTGGTTTGAATATTGAAAGAGATAAAATGGTGGATTTGCTTTTGCCCCTTGGCTTTGCCATGGACGGCGATGAAATTGTTGTGCCAAAGCACCGCTACGACGTGAGCGGCAACCATGATATTCTAGAGGAAATTGCCCGCATGTACGGGTATAACAACATACCCTCCACCATTATGCACGGCATTGCCACCGCAAGGCCCACAAAGCTGCAAACCTTTACACGCAAAATTGAAGATGTGATGCTGGGCTGCGGTTTTTACGGCTGCGAAACCTATTCATTTTATGCGCCGAAAGTGTTTGACCAAATACGCCTGCCGAAAGAGAGCCCACTGCGCAAAACTGTCATAATTTCAAACCCGTTAGGTGAGGACACAAGCATTATGCGCACCACCGCCCTGCCCAGCATTTTAAACGTAGTTGCCCATAACCATAACGCACGGGCGCAAAAGGCAAACCTGTTTGAGCGTGCGACCGTTTACCTGCCCAAAGGCAGTGAAACAGAGCTGCCGGACGAACGCGACGTTTTAATGGCCGCCCAGTACGGGCCAAATTACAGCTATCACACATTAAAAGGCGTGGCGGAAGCCGTGCTTAACGCTGCGGGCATTACCGCTACTTTTACACCAAATACCACCGGCACAAGCTACCACCCGGGGCGCACCGCAAACATTGCCATAGGCGGCGAAATTATTGGTATTATTGGTGAAATACACCCTGAAGTGCTTGCAAACTACGGCATAAAGGCAAGGGTGTGCTGTTTTGAACTTGACATGCAAAAACTGTACGCCAACATGGCCGCACTTAAAGAGTACACCCCTTTGCCACGCCACCCGGCCGTGGTTAGAGACCTTGCGCTGGTATGCGAAGAAAACGCACTTTCAGCTGAAATTACCGCTGTAATTAGCGCTGCCGCCGGGCCGCAGCTGGAAAGTGTGGAATTGTTTGACGTGTACACCGGGCAAGGTGTTGCCGCAGGCAAAAAAAGCCTTGCCTACAGCGTAACCCTGCGTGCGAAGGACCGCACCCTAACCCAGGAGGAGGCAGACGCCGCTGTTGCCGGCATACTTGCTGCACTGGCGCAACTTGGGGTTACACTGCGCAGCTGAGCAAACATTATTTTTCACTGCTTTTTACACACAAACCGGTATGGGTATTATACCCATACCGGTTTTAATTTTATGTATATAATAAATAGTAAAAGGTGCTAAAGCGAACAACAGCGAACAAAACACCCGTAGCTTAAAACTGTCTTTTAAGTACCTTTGCATACCGCCGGCAGCTTGTTTAATAACCGTTGGGGTTTCCTTTGGCCCAACAAAAGTATTTCATCTGCACCGGTGTTAAGTATGCTGCTGGTTCCCGGTATGTCGCTTTTAACCTGCGGGCTTACCCGGCGCAAGCAGCACCTTACAAGTGCAATTTTAAATGGCACCGGCATTGAGGGTATTTTTAACGGCAAAACCACCTTTAAAGCCACCTTGGCAGAACTGCCGACGATATTCTTCCTAATACCGCCTGAACTAAAGGTAAATGTTATCTGCTTTTCAACAAAGCCCATTGTTTTTGAGGGCCCAAAACCCTATGCAGAATTTGTGATGTTCACTTTAAGCGCCGGTTATGAAACTATATTTCAATTGCCCTACACCGAAGAGCGGGTAAGAGTGATAGAAAGCTGCATATACCCGGCCGACGTTATTGATGCTGCAGCTGCTTACCGCCATATGCCAAAAGAGGAAAATGCCATTACCTGAAATGTGCGCCTTTTTGCGCGCCACAAATTTTGGCCACGGCACAGCACAAGCCTTGCACAATGCCGGTTTAAGCCTTACGCCACTGCTACTTATTGGGTGTATGGTAAGCGCATATACATTGCTTTTGCACATTAAAAATAAACTTAATGTTTGGTTTATTGTAATTTTCGCCTGCACCTTGTATACTTTTAGGTGCTGGCATTATTTAATAAGGGGGCCAATTGAACATGCGTGAAAACAAAGTATTTATGTTTTTTATTAAAAACATCTGCCCCATTTTAGCCCTTGGGGCAATAGTTGCGGCAGTGCTTGTAAATTTTTTGTGCAGCGTAAGTACAAATTACTTTTATATTGTTATAAGCGTTTTGTTTTTTTCTTTCATTATGGCCACAAGGCGGCAGTTGCTTGCAGACACGCTGTTAAACACAAAGGGCATTAAAGGCTACCAAGACGGCAAGCTGGTATTTGACACGAAATGGGAAGATTTGGCGTGCGTTTTTTACATTGCCACCGCCGAAAAAGACGGCACTGTTAAAGGCATAGTATATTTTTCAACCATTCCGGTTACCTTTAAAGGCAACACCCCGTTTGAGGATTTTTTAACACAGCTTGTAAGCAAAGGCCCGCCCACATTTTGGGCTACTGCACAAAGCGAAGAGGTTATAAAAAAAGTTGAAGCCAACGTGCCGCACAGCAAAATAATAAACGCCAAAGCTGCGTACAAACAACTTCCAGGTTAAAACTGCAGCGCTTTTTGTGCAGGCGTTTTTTGCTTTATTATATAATAATTAACAACTTTTTTACTTGTTCACATTTAATTACTGTGATATACTTAATAAAATTATGAAGAAAGGGGCCCAGAAATGAGCGAGCCTACCGCAATTTTCTCTATTTTTGACGACAAAGATAAAGAAATTAAAGAGACCATGACCGAAGTGTATGACGCGTTGAAACAAAAAGGCTATAACCCCATTAACCAGCTTGTAGGTTATATCCTTTCTGAGGACCCAACATATATTACAACCCACAGCGGCGCCCGCAGCAAAATACGCAAGATTGACCGCGACGACCTGCTTGCCACATTGCTGAAAAGCTATTTAGGCGAATAACCGGCCGCATTTTATTCAGGCAAATTTTTGTTTGCACATGCCTTTTGCATGCAATACTTTTAATTGGTGGCATGTGTAAACTTACCGTTTTGAAGGAGCGTTAAATGGATAAAAACCAACTTACCTACAGGGGCCGCCCCCTTGTACGCAGCAAAAATGAAATATATTATGGCAGCATGAATGACGATATGGTGGTCTTCATGCAAATCCTCTCAACAAAAGAGGTTGCAGGCCAGGAAGTGGCCGATAAAATTCACCTCACCCTTCTTTCTACCGACACCAGCTTGCCCCCACGTGAGCGCATGGTGAAACAGAGCGACAAAAACGGCCTGTACAATGCGCTGGACTTTGCCGCTATATGGCTGGATAGGGCGACTACCGGCGCAGAGTGATAAAACGTGGATAAGGCAAGCAGCAAGGCATATTTAAGTGCCTGCCTGCTTGCCTTTTTTGTTTTTTCAGCATCAGCGCACATTATTTAACCCTGCCGCTTTTGGCAAACCCGTATATTACTCATGGACCGTTTTTGCTGCAACCTTACCGCCGGCTACCCGCCGCAGCTTTTATTTTTAGCTACCGCCCTTTAATTTTGCCGCAGCAAGGTTTTGCATATGCAAATTTTGCTTACCTAGGCTTCACTTTGCGCTATTTTGCGACGTATAAACATGCCATTAATTTTTGCGCAACGCCGGCGGCCCTGCCGCAACG